>JALUUP010000165.1 GCA_027021285.1 Bacteroidota bacterium
TGCGTTGGTGGTTCTCCAGACACGCCCGTTTCCCGTTACCGCGTAAACGACCTTCGTATTCGACGGCGCTATGGCAATCGATGTGATCTGGCTGAACGTGCTGTTGCTTCCCGTAAGGTCGGGACTGATAGCGGTCCACTGCAATCCGCCGTTATTCGTCCGGTACACCACGTTACGCGAAGTGTACAGTACGAGGTTTTTTTCGGGGTCCATGACGATCGGCGTTATCCAGTGGGCCGGTTGTGAAGGGTTGATCCCGGCCTTGATGTTCATCCACCTGGAACCCCCGTTGGTGGACTTCCGCATGTTTCCATACTGGGACTCGGCGTAGATGATGTTGGAATTCTTGTGATCCACGACAACGTACATACCGTCGCCGCCGAGGATGTGCTGCCACGTACCGCTCCCAACCGCTCCACGGTTCGTTCCGTTGTCTTGTGTACCGCCAAAGATCTTGTTGGGAATCTGGGGATCGAACGCCATGGCGTAGAACTGGAACGTCACAAGCCCGTTGTTGAGATTCGTCCACTGGAGACGACCGGAAGCCTTTGTATTTTCGCACCGATACATCCCGCCATCGTTTCCCACGTACATCCGAGACGGATTCACCGGATCGAAAGCAAACACATGCTGATCGACATGAACAGGATACAACGGGTCCGACGAACCCGACACCTGGGTAAACGACTCACCGAAGTTCGTGCTTCGCCAGATACTGATCCCACCTACGAACACGACATTTTCATCCTGCGGATGAAAGGCAACCGCCAGGTTGTAATCTCCCTGGCCGTTCATGAATTTCCGGAAATTCAACAGGTTCGAAGCGGGCATTCGCTGCCAGGAATCCCCACCGTCCGTCGTGCGATAGACCCCGAGCAAATCGTCGTTATTCCTGTAGTTGCGCCTGACGATAACAGCGATAAGTGTATTCGGTCGGGATGGACTGATCGCCAACTGGATCCTGCCAATGGAATCCGTTCGCGGAAGTCCGTTTGTCAGCCTCTCAAACGAGAAACGGTTGGCCCAACGATCACTGCGATAAATGCCGTTCGCCCCCGATCCACCCGAATATCCCATTGCCATGAATACCCGCGACGGGTTGAACGGATCGATGACAACATCCCGGGCCGGTCCGCTGATAACGTTCATCCAGGACTTCCCCGCGTTGGTAGTCTTGTACAATCCTCCGGAGCTGGACAGCGAAGCCGCAACAAAGATCGTATCCGCGGACGACGGATGAATAACGATTTTATTGAAAGCTTTCCCGTTAAGCGGCAGAGGAAGATTCAGCGCAGTCCAGGAGTTCCCGCCGTCTTCGCTTCTATAAACGTCGTCGCCAAAGACACGATCCCAATTGTTCGTACCCTCGCCCGTACCGATGATGATCCGCTGGGGATTGTTCGGGTCAATGGCAATGGAACCGATGGCGAGAGACGGCAAGTGATCGGTCAGGGGAATCCAGGAATTTCCACCGTCGTACGATTTCCAGAGCCCTCCAGAGGCGGCACCCGCATACACGATATTTCCATCGTTCGGATCGACGGCAATGGCTCGCATGCGCCCGGCGTAGTTCTCCGGTCCAAGGGGAACCCACTGGTTCGCATAGCTGGTCTTGGTCAAGGCATTCCGAACCATGGCATCCTTCAAACTTTGTACGGCCGCTCTTCTTCCTTCATCCAACGATACGCGCGAATTGTACGTTCGCTGGTGGACGAACAATTGTAACGCCATTCCAATCTGCTCCGCTTCGCCACCGGACGAAACATCCACCGCTTTCGCAGTGCTCGCAGGTGGATGCGGCGCTCGTGGCACGCCAAAAATCGCGACACCAATGCCAAGTACGACAAATAATACCGGACTCATGTATTGTTGAATTCGTTCCGTCATGTACGATCCTTTCTTCGATAAGACAAAACCCGTACGCTCTCCCCGGGGTTTGTTCCTCCGCGAACAGCGTATTTCGCTCGTTAATCCCTGTACACAACCTGCTCCCGAAATACCGGGACGACCGACAGGAAGCCATTGTATGACAAGTTATCATAGCAATGAAGGAAAGGCAAGAGAATCTGCAATCCCAGCCGGGTTCCATCGGAATCAATATTTGAAAAGAAATTGAAGGTGGGTTGAAAAATTAATACTTTACCGACGGAATTGAACCGTGTTGACAGAAGTCGAAAAAAAACAGCTCCTTGAAATCGCCCGGGAAGCTATTCGCAGCGCCCTGGAAGGGACCTCTCTACCGGAAATCGAGACTGATTCACCGGCGCTTGAGAAACCCGGAGCAGCATTCGTCACGCTCAGGAAGCACGGTGAACTCCGCGGCTGCATCGGCACAATCGAGCCCCGGTCACCGCTCTACCGGGTAGTCCAGAATATGGCCGTCCAGGCTGCCTCGGCGGACTATCGCTTTGAACCCGTGACCCCCGGGGAACTGGACAATCTTTCCATCGAGATTTCGGTCCTTTCACCACCTGAACCGCTTACCACACCTGAAGAAATCATCATCGGAACCCACGGTTTGATTATTGAAAAATCCTGGACTCGGGGGCTGCTCCTTCCTCAGGTCGCAAGCGAGCGCGGTTGGACTGCGGTAGAGTTCCTCGAAAACGTGTGCCTGAAAGCGGGGCTGCCACCATCGGCCTGGAAAGACCCGGATACAAAGCTCTGGAAATTCACGGCAACAGTATTCAGCGAAGATGAAATGGAAGATGGATAACACGAGGGCTGTCAGAAGACCGGCAGTTGCCGGTATGTTCTATCCCGCGGAAAAGGAAACCCTGGCACGTGACATCCGGAGTATGCTCGAGACCGTCTCCGTCCCGCGTATCACCGGAACGATTTCCGGGCTCGTTACGCCTCACGCCGGATACATGTATTCCGGCCGGGTTGCGGCTGCGGGGTATGCCGTACTGGAAGGGAAAAATTACGATACGGTGGTTGTTATTTCTCCCAGTCACCGGGAGGCATTCAGTGGCGTGTCCATTTACGAGGGTGAAGCATACAGCACTCCTCTTGGCACGATCCCGGTCGACACTGCGCTGCGGGAGGCGCTGGTCGCGGAAGACACGCTTCTCTTTACTTCCTCAGCAGGTCATCACGCAGAGCACGCCGTGGAAGTTCAACTCCCGTTTCTACAAATCGTCCTCGGTGATTTCAAGCTATTACCCGCCGTCATGGGCGACCAGACGCTTCAAACATGCGAAGCATTCGCCGATGCTCTGTCAACGTACGTCAAACCGGATTCCTGCCTCGTCGTCGCCTCTTCCGATCTGTCCCACTATTACCCGCAGTCGCGCGCGTTGGAACTGGATTCCGTCGCCGCTCGTGATATCGAGGCATTCGATCCATACCAGTTCATGGCTGACGTGGCCGCATCCCGCACCGAAGCCTGTGGGGCCGGACCGGTCGCCGCCGCAATGCTCGCCTGCCGCAAACTCGGGGCAGATCACGCCCGTGTGATCGCCCGGTGCACATCCGGCGATGTCAGCGGCGATACCTCCGCCGTCGTGGGGTACCTCTCCGCATTGTTCTGGAAAAACAACACGGGGGCAAATCGTGGCTGACTCGACCGCCTGGATCATAGGTGCAGGACGCGTTGGAACCGCTTTCGCCCACGTGATGAAAAATCATGGGATCGCCGTACTGAACATCATCAGCGCCAAGTATTCACGCGCCCAGGCGCTTGCGGCAAGAACCGGCGCCAAGGCGTATGCCACCATTCCCGAGCATGAGCCGTGGCCGGATTGGCTGGCGCTCACTGTCCGGGACGATGTCATCGCCGATGTCGTCGAACTTCTCGATGCGCGTGTCAAGCCACAGAATCAACACACGGCATGTTTCCACTGTTCCGGCGTTCACGGATCGTCGCTGCTTAAGCCGCTTGCGGAACACGGATGGAACACGTTTTCCTTCCATCCCATCCAGACATTCTACTCGGTGGAGATCCGACCCGAAGTCGTCGAGAACATTTACGTAGGTATCGAAGGAGATGAACCCGGATTGCAGGCGGCCCGACGCCTTGCTGACACACTTGGATGGAAACCGATGGTGATTCCAAAAGATAAAAAAGCGCTCTATCATGCGGCATGCGTGTTCGCGTCCAACTTTATCACTGCCAACTTCGGCGCCGCGCTGGATATCCTGGCCAGTATTGGAATCCCGGAAAACAAAGCGCGCGAAGCGCTACTGCCGCTATCGCAGACATCGCTTAACGCTCTCGCCCATCTCCCACCGCACGAAGCCATCACGGGACCGTTGGTTCGCGGCGACGTTGATACCGTGGAGAACCATCTCCGCGTGCTCTCGACTAACGGATTGTATCGGAACATGTACAAGGAGATATGTAACACCATCCTGGAAATGCTGCAACGCCACGACCTCTCGCCCGAGTGGCTGGACAAGATGCAATCGGTACTCAAATCAGAGTAATCGCGAGACCGGGATTACAATCCTGGCGTTCCGATCCACCAGCCGCCGTCCGATGGAAACTGTCAACCGCGTGTAATTTCCTCAGCGATCTGGAGCAATCTTTTTTCTTCGTGTTCCCAGTTGAACCTATCTCTTGCGGTCAGGCAGGCCGCCGTGCATTTCTCACGCGTCTCACGATCATCCAGTAACTTGTCAATCGCCGCGCGGATCGATTCCGGTTTCCCCGGGTCACACGTGAGCCCAACCTTTTCCTCCCGAACAACGGCTCCCAGTTCCGGGAAATCACTTGCCACTACCGGAACGCCGGCCATGACGTACTCGAACAACTTGTTGGGAAGGCTCAAGTAGTAACTGCGTCCCAGGTTTTCGATCACGCACAAACCGATATCCGCGGAGGCGGTGTAAGCTGGAAGGTCAGAAACAGGCACCGCAGGCAGAAAAAACACGCGCCGGGGCATCCCCAGTATCTCCGCGTACGCAGCAATTTCGCCTTTCAAGGGACCGTCGCCCAGAAAAACCACGGCGACATCAACTCGGGATTGTACGGCGTCGAGAATCATGAACGCGCCCCGTCCTCGTTGCAGCCCTCCTTGCGACAGGAGAAGGAATTTCCCGGGCGGCACGCCCAATTGCTCACGGAGCAATGCATCTTGCTCGCATCGAGATGACAACGGGTAATTCCTGATCACCTCGACACGCTGGAACCTGTCGCGCAATAAATGTGCGATGGATCCGTTGACCGTTGTTACCACACGAGCATGCCGACCGTACTTCTTTTCCACCGTCTTCCAGAACGCCTTCCGCAGCGGCTTGCCTTGAAGTGTCGAAAGATCGGAATACAATTCGCGCGAATCGTACCACACAACCTTGCGTCGACCGGCAACGACCGCAGCGGGCAACGAGTACAGGTCAGACGCAATGTACACGTCGGCTCCGAGACGGGATGCGCCCGCTTTCGCTCCCGCGTGAAAAGACAACCACGCGAAAGGAAACGATTCCCGTGAAAACGCCGGAACCATGGTGACCATGATGCCGTCCATCTCGAACGTCTCCGGTGCGGATCCGGCGCCGACAATGCTCACTTTGCCCACTTTGCGCAGTGACCGTGCGAATTTCCAGCTTCGCGAATCCTTTCGCGGGTCGCCCATGAAGATCAGGCAAAAGGCAGGACGCTTATCGTGAGGGCGTGACATGAAACGAGAAAAGTGAACTCATGGAAAGTGGAAAATTCGGCAGCCGAACGACCGTTGCGGCTCACAACAGATCCGGTTACAAATCGATGGCCAAAGATACAGCGTGCGCGAATCCGAATTCCCTCTGGAACGGTGTAAATGCATAGTCAAAATGTAAGTCAGAGTACGTGATACCAAGACCTGCCGAAATACCAATGCGGTTTTCGCCATATCCCGTCTGGTAACCACCCCGCACGGATATCAACCCGATATACGTGATCTCTCCACCCACTTGCAGGTGAACCTCATCGCCATCGAGCAACTTCGTGATACCCGTCGAAAGAGCGAAATCAACATCGGCATCGGTAAGAGCGCCCACGTACCCCACGCCCACCCGCGCAAGACCGGGAAGCTCGGTCGGATACACGACGAGCGGGTTCATGGAACCGAGATTCAACAACGCCAATCCTGCTGAAAACCCCGCGATATCGGGCGTATATGACACACCGACATCTGCACCGTAACCGACGGCGTCGTCCTGGTAAATATTCTGATAATAGAATTTCCCCGTGACGCCCAACGTAAAACCCTGCCACAGGCGATGGGCCACGCTGAGTCCCGCCGCAAAATCCTGGGAATCGAATGTCCCCTCCGGTGGTCCCGGTCGAGTGCGAATCTCGATCCCCTTTACGCTTAGGTGGTACAAGGAAAGGCCGAACCCCCAATCATCCAAGGACCGCGTTATGCCGAAGTATTCGGTGTTGACATCCTGAATCCAGGAATTACTCATGAGAGAAATGGACGCGCCTTCCTCCCTGAGAAACGAAGCCGGATTGAAATGTAGCGACGTGCCGTCGTCGATCAGGACAACGCCGATGTCTCCCATCGCGATGGCCCTGGCCCCGACACCGAGTTTCAGATACGACATGCCCGTTGCGGAGGAACCCTGAGCGTGAGCCGACACAACACTGATGAAGAAAAGCGCCGCAACGAGGGAAGCACGGGCGAGGAGTTTAGAGTAAAACGATAACCGATAGCACATGAGTTGATGAAGGAGCAACTGGTTCGACAATAAATGCGTACGTAATATCCACGACGAAAGCCGCAAGTGGTTTCCACACTGTAAATCCGAATGACGGCCGCGGCTCCATGCCGGTGTCCGTGATCTCCAGGTTATCGACGCCCGCACGGACGGTTACCTGCGGAACGATGCGATACTCGACGCCAAGCCTCGCAAACGTGGTTTTCCTGCTGGTCACATCGACCTCAGCGCCGATCGTGACGCTCGAGTCAGGCGAAAGGTACGACCCAGCAATTCGATAATGGCGGGCGAACGGATCAGTCGTTTGGTTCCCGTTCTGCACTCCATAGAGCTTGCTCGTATCCCATTCGTACTTTGAGCCAAGTTCCTGCGTAATCAACCCGATTGTGAACCGTGGAAACAAGCTATACAAGATCCCGATATCGAAACCGAAACCGGAACTTGTGACATCCTGGTAGAGCTGGCTGTAGTAGAATTTGAAATTCAAACCAATGGAAAAACGGTCGGAAAAACGGTTGGCAACCGTTATTGAAAACTGGTTTTCAAACGTGGAGAGCTCGCCGGTCTTAAATCCGTCCGCATCTCGGCCGTCAATGTTCGAAACCCCCGCGTGCACCCATGAAAACGAAACTCCGGCAATCGACTGAATATCCGGATCGTCTTCGAAGTGGCGCGCCCCTTTATGTCGCAAGGTCAAGCTCTTCGTGTAGCTGATGTATTCCAATTGCCGGTCGAGACTCAGAAACGCATGGCTCGTGTACACCTGGTGATCGGACTGGAACGGTGCCAACGCCGGGTTGTAGAGTGCGGCGATGCGGCCGGTAGTCACGGCACCCGCGGCATTTCCCATACCCGCCCCACGCGCGCCATAGCCGTATAATCCGAAACCGCCCGGAACGCTCTCGAGTTGGGCATTCGCCTGCCACCCAATCGTCGAAAGGCCCGTGAACATAACCACAATCGCGATTTGAACTGTTTTTGAATTCATTGCAGTACGATCACCTTTCCCCAGGCGGGATCGTTTTCACCGACCTGGACCCGGTAAAAATACACACCGTTGGAAACCTGTTGACCGGAATCATCCCGGCCGTCCCATATCTCGTCGTACTCGCTGCCCGGGTTTCGAGGGGCGTTTCGTACGAGCGTTCGTACCGGGGTCATTCCGAAACCGTAGAACTGGATGGTCACCGTCGAACCCTGTTCCACCCGGTAGTGAATGCGGCACACTTCATCATCGGGAGCGAAGGGATTGGGATATGCATAAACGTCGGAAAGCGACATGCTGGGACGAGCCGCCCGAAAGATAGTCCAGTCCGAGGCATAACATGCATCAGGCGGAGGCGTCGAGCGTACCAGGCCATCCTCGGTAGCGGCCCATAAATCACCTGCCTGGTAGGCGACCGCATATGTGTTCGGGTTTGTCACCCGTTGCCGGTTGGAGGGATCGACAAACCTGTCGTTTCCGGCCCAACTGCGGCCGCCGTCCTGCGAGCAGTAAATGCCAGCGTCCGTCCCCGTGTACACCCGTTCTCCCCGAACACCGAAGCCGTGGGCAAATACACCGCGCAACCCGACCAGCCAGCTTTCGCCGCCGTCACTTGTGACGCTGACGGCCCGGAATTCGTTCACATCCAGGGCATTGACCGTGGCGGCCCAGATGTATTTCTTTCCATTGATAATATTTTTTGCAAGCGCAACCACGAAATTCCCGGAAATGGGGTAGTCCTGGTTGGTCGCGTTGAATTTTCGCCAGGAGACGCCGCCGTCGGTGGTGAGATTGATCCCCCCTGCCGTACCGACCCAAAGAACGCTGTCGCTTTCCGCCATGACGGAAAAAACCCGGTGATTGAGGTTTCCCGTCAATCCCAGGTCCGGCCGGTTCACGGGCGACAAGTCGAAATCAAGCGTGTCCTCCGGCGCGATGGAATCGAGGTGATCCGGCGGCAGAATGACGGGCTGCCACGTGGAGCCCATGTCCGTGGACTTGCGCAATCCGCCGGCGAAGCTCGCTATCCACACTGCGTCCGAGGTAACGGCCAGATCGTAGGTGATATTATTCACGTCCACGGTCACGGCCAGGGCGTCGATCGTGTTGTCTCCGTACTGGAGTTGGTACACCTTCATGTTCTCCGGCTCCATGGGTTGGTCGATTCGCTTCCAGGTCTTTCCGTTATCCGTTGAAAAGGCGAGTCCTTTCCCGACGGGGAGGTATTCATCCCCGACCTTGATGGACCCGGCAAGGGAGGCCCAGAAGACCGGACCGTGCGCATCCAGCGCGGCGATGCTTTCCTGACCAAACGGAGCAACGTCCGTAAAATTCGTCCACGTAACGCCCCGGTCGGTTGTCCATCCGAGGCCCTTGCTGCCTGCAACCCATAACGTGTCGCTCCTGACAAGGAAATCAACGGCGGAATTGCTCGCGGGCCTGTCGGAAGCCTCATATCCCTCTTCACCGGGGAGAAACAGCTGCCGTTGCACAACCTGCGCCTCCAGCGGGAACAAGAAACCCGACATCAAGACGAACGCTACTGCGAAAGCGATTTTGAAGAACTGTGGCATGGAATCCTTAAATGACTTCAACGAAGTGGATGATGATGTTACTGGGAAGATTGCCGTAATCGAAAGCTTGAAACTCGAAGCGGTAGCGTCCCCGTTCCGTCGAGGAAGGCAGTTGCACGCGTAGGGAGTAAACTCCATCCCCGGCGACCGCGTCGCCATGCACGGCCAGGCCGTCGTCGAACATCTGGAATGGGTTGGACGATGACGGTCGTCCATCCGGAAGGAACGTGTTGAATTGAACACGCCGGATATCCTTGATGCCGCTGGAATCGGTTACTGTGACCTGGAAGTCCAGCAGGACAAAACCGGTATCCGGAACCACCACGGTGTCGGGCGCGGAAAGATGCGCAAGTACAGGGGCAAAGCTCCCGTTTCTGACCCGGAGCGTGGAGCGCAATTGGTTCAGATGCCTGTCCTTCGTATCCCAGCCGGTAACCTCGACTTCATAGACGCCGACGTCTCCACGGCGGATGTGCATCGCCAACTCCGCGTGAAGAGAATCCGCGGCTTGAGGAAAAGCAAGGATCGTATCGATAATCGACTGGGAAGAACCCGACGGCGTGAGCGTGCACCTCACCCGATCCAATCCGGTGTCAGTCGTCGAAACACCGGTGATGGCGATTTCAAAAGGTAACACCACCGCATCGTCAGGAGACTTTACGCCTCCCGTGCCAATGGAATCGGTGTCAAATTCATAGGCGCTTAACGTCAACCGCTCCAGGTGAGGAAGAGCGCCGGGAAAGACGCTGTCAACAACAGAATCGTCGCTTGCACACCCGGCCAGTACGACCGCGATGAGAGAAAGAAGAAGTATTTTGGGCATTGTGAACGTCATTCTTAATAAAGAAGCCAGGGTGTAAAAATCAGCACCCCGGCTTCAAGTCGAACAATCAAGGAGGCAAAACAAACATAATACCGCCGATGGATTCATGTCAATGGACTTATCTATCCATCCTATAAGATTACCCTTTTCGGCCAAAAAGAGCATATTTTTTCTTATTCTCATGGAAGCACACCCCCGCTGAAATAAATGGGTGCTGGTGTAAACGATACTATGAAGATAAATAAACTCGCCCAACCGAGATACCTGCGTCCGGCGCTCAAGGGCTCTGGATCGGGGATGGGCGGATGGTCGAGCTTGATCATGAATAAAATCAACAAGCCGAACAGCAGCCAGGTTGCGCTGAAAATCGAATCCCAGGCCGGGATAAGCGTGTACAGCGCCTTTACCAATTCAGGGAAATAAAGAAGATCCAATAACGTGGGAAGAAAGGCCAGGCTCCCGAACACAATCAGGAGAGCAGTGACAATTCTCGAGATGCGTCTGTGCATTGAACCAACCATGGCGTACAAAATATGTCCTCCGTCCAACTGGCCCGCGGGGATAAGGTTCATCGCGGTGACCAGGAGGCCAAACCATCCCGTGATGAGAAACGGGTAATGGTACATTTCGGTCATGGGGGGCACCCATGCGGCCTGGGATGGAATGACGTGGGACAGGAATGAGTACATCAGGGAATTTCCGAACGTCACAACGGGCATACTGGCTTCGCCCGGGATGGTCCCAGTCGCAAGGTCAAAGCCGGGGTGAAGATGCAAAATATATTCCGGACCGGGAAGGTTGCTGAATCCGTATATCAACACAACCAGGGAAGCGACGTAGCCGGCGATAGGTCCTGCAATACCGATGTCGAAAAGCGCTTTCCGAGAAGCCGGGTATTCCTTCATCCGAATGACTGCTCCGAAGGTACCGAAATTGATGAATCCGGGAAGAAAAACCGGGATGTAATAAGGAAGTGTTGTCTTGACCCCGTAATACCGTGCGGCGAAATAGTGCCCGAATTCATGGGCGGACAAGATGAACAACAACAGCAGAGCGTACGGCAGACCGGCAGAGAAATTCATGAGGTCGGTCTCCATGCGCCACAGCATTCCTGAAAGCGTCGTTGTCGCCAAGGTCAGGAGGAACAGAACGAGGTGCAGGGTCTTGCGCTCCCGCTTGGGAACAAGAAGATCCGCCGGGCGGTGCGTCCGGTCGTCCATCAACGATTGCATGTCTTTTTCGTTCATAGGACTTGCACAACTTACAAAAAAACGGCAAATATTCTTGTGTAGAATTGGTGCCCCCATGGATCAGTACGATGAACCTTACATGAAGACAAGATTTCATAGCGGTCATGATAGCGATTATTCCATCTGCCTGGTCTGTTCCAGTGGCGGGCATCTGTTCGAGCTGCACAGCTTGAAACCCTGGTGGAGTCAGTACCAGCGATTCTGGGTTACGTTTCAAAAACCCGACGCGATAAGCCTGCTGGAGGGGGAAACGGTCGTGTGGGGCAGTTATCCGACAAACCGGAATATTCCGAACCTCGTTCGCAATACCATTCTCGCCATCCGTATCCTGCGAAAAGAACGTCCCGATCTCATCGTATCCACCGGCGCCGGCATCGCCGTGCCGTTTTTCTGGATTGGGAAATTATTTTTTCGATGTAAAACCGTGTACATCGAAATGTTCACCCGCATGGATAAACCGTCGCTTACCGCAAGACTGATCTTTCCGGTCGGCGACCGTTTCCTCGTCCAGCGTAAATCGCTGTTGTCCCGTTTTCCCCGCTCGGAATACATAGGACCGGTCATATGATCTTTGTATCCGTTGGAACACACGAAGTCCCCTTCACCCGTCTCCTGGACGCCGTTGCCCGACTGGCGGCGAACAGTGACGAGGAATTCATCGTACAGTACGGCCACGCTCCTCCGCCCAACATGAACGGAATGGTGCAACCGTTTTTCACGTTTCATGAAATGGTTGCGCACATCAGGGAGGCCCGTGTTTACATCTGTCACGCAGGCTCGGGCTCGACGATGCTGGCGCTTCACGAGGGAAAAATTCCCGTCGTGGTTCCCCGGCGTCCCGATCTCGGCGAGCACGTGGACGACCACCAACTTCGATTTGCCTATGATCTCGCGGACCGAGTCATACCCGTGTTCGACGTCGCGGTTCTACCGGAAGTCCTTTCAAATTTTGAGACCCTGGCCTCGACGAAAGTCAAACCCCTCCAGGGCAATCCACACGCGGAAAAAATTGCCCGCCGCCTGGACGCCGTTTGTCGCGATCTCCTGGCCGGTGCAAAATTCAGCAAAGATTAATTGGTAAAACGATAAGCGATTGGGATATTATCGAAGGATATTTCGAACAACTCCAGGAAGCATGGGTCGGCGCGTACATATCTTCATCTTTGCTCTGGCATTTTTGATCGGAACGACTCTTGTCGCCCAAATCGACGTTCGCACCGGCGCGCCCGACCTATCGCAGTATCCCGACGTGCGCATCCCCATCACGATCTACTGCGACTACGCATTCCAGGAAAACCTCACCCCTTCGCAATTTGTCGTGTTGGAAAACGGGCTGGTTCAGTCGCCGGTCAGCATTACCTGCCCGCCTCCGAAGCCGCGCCCGCCCATGGCGTTATCCATGATCGGCGACCGCAGGCAGGAGATGCCTTCGTTCGCAGTGACCAAGATGAAAGCGGTCTATAAAGCGTTCGTGGGTAACTTCCGCACCTGGCCGAACGGCACCGACGTGGGCAACGTGGTTGGAGACCCCGACGTCCTCGTCAAGCTGACCAGCAACAAACCTGCATTGCGGGCGGGAATCGACAAGCTCAACCCGGACGGATCGATCTCGTTGAATACCATTGCAAAGGCAATCAACGACCTGAAGACCAGTTCCTCCGGCTTGAAACGCTACCTCATCCTGACCGTTACCGCCGACGCAATTTTCGACGTCTCCGGATTTTTTGCCGTCATCAACGCCGCCCGAAATTCCAACGTACAGGCGTATGTCGTCGTGGTGTACACCAACCCGCTCATCAAGTACTACAACAGTTTGATGGAGCAATTCCTGAAACTCCTTGCGCAGTTGACGGGCGGGAAATACTACCTGGCGGAAAACCAGGACGAGATGGACGCCGCGTACCGGGAGCTGTACTCGCTCCTCGCCACGCATTTCGACCCGTGCACGTTGAGCTATACATCCTCTACTCCGTGCAAGGACGGTTCCACCAGGGAGGTAATCATCCGTTTCAACGGATGCTCCGGTTCGGCAGGAGATACACTGTACTACACCGCGCCTCTCGACATTTCCACGCTCACACCCGTTACCCTGGCGCTGGACACTACCGTCATCAACGCCAACGAAAACGGTGAGCTTTTGCTCCGCCTCGTACCCGAGCAGCCGGGAAAGGTCTTGTATCCTTTCGACTTCCAGCTCATTTTCGACAACTCGCGCGTCACACTGACCGGCATCACCACCAACGGTTACATGGCCGAGGGTTTCACACCCAT
>JALUUP010000166.1 GCA_027021285.1 Bacteroidota bacterium
TTCTTCGTTGTACGCAGCCAGGATCATCGTGACGGCGGGTTGGAACTCGTCGTCAATTTTCCAGGAGCGCGGAAAGAGACGGGCCAGGATCGCGATCGCGATGGGATAGAAGACGTAATTGGAAAGAATGGCCAGCAGCGACACGGCGCCGAGCACGAGGAATACCGTTTCCGAAGAGGACATCATGCCGTTCGGCCCCGTCGCACGGCGATTGCTTCATTGTACGCTTCTTCGAATTGTTGCGCGACGACATCCCAGGAATACTCTTGTTCCACCAGCGCGCGTGCGCTGGCGCCGAGTTGCCTCCGTTTTTCCGGTTGTTGGACGAGTGTGAGCATTGCCGCGGCAAAGGATGCCGGATCCTCGCGGATCATCAAATGCACGTCGTCTTTTCCCCTGTTGCCTTCCGCTCCCACTGGCGTGGCAACGACGGCTTTTCCCAGGGCGAAGTACTCCAGCAATTTGATGCGCATTCCTCCCCCGATGCGAAGAGGCACAACGAGAATCGTCGACCGTGAAATCAGGTCGCGCAAGTCTTCGACGAAACCATGGATGTGGATGGAAGGGTCTTTCCGTTCCTTTAACCATGCCGGAGGGGATTCTCCCACGATGGAAAGCTCGGCCCGGGATTCTTGCGCTTTGAACAGCGGCCAGATATTGTCGAGGAACCATCGGACGGCGTCGAGATTTGGCTGCCAGCGCAGGCTTCCGATGATGGTAACGTGGGCCGCTTCTTCACGGTTGGGATCAAGCGGGGAGAATTCTTCGAGATCGACGCCTGCGGGTATGACACGTACCCGTACGTTGCTCACCTCGGAGATCCGCCCGGCGTCTTCGTCGGTGATGGCGGTGCAGACATCCGGAAATGCAAGCTGTTCGGTTTCAAAACGACGTAACCTGCGCGCCTGCATGGCGAGGTAAGCGTGAAGCAACGGCGGCTGGTGAGCATCGGCGAACCGCTCGTGCAGGATCGTTTCGAAGTTATGTTCCCGCAGCACGTACGGAAGCCCGAATTGTTCCTGCAGCAAAGCCCCGTACGGAGACATGTGGATATGATCGACGTGGACGACGTCGTACCGGGCCTCCCGGCATAACGACTCCAGGAGCGCGTTCATCTTCGGTGTCTGGTATTTCTGCATCGTTACGGGGAAACGCGAAAACAGGTTGAGCACGATTTTGCGCGATCGCGTGCTCGTGTCGTGGTGAACGAGATGCACGTCGCATAATTCCCGCATCCGTTCCGCGCGGGATTCATCCGTTCCAAACGTCGCCATCGTGATCCGATGCCCGCGCCTCGCGAGCGACCGCGTGATGTTGTAAATACCGATAGCACCGCCGTCCAGGGGAGGATACGGAAGCCTGCCGCAGACTTGCAGGATGTGAAGGGGTTTATTCATAGAGCATCTTGTAAAACCAACGTCGCAATCCCCAGGATTGTCGTATGGAGAAGACGGTACGTTTGGCCCTGAAACGCCCGAATCCCATGATCCCCCCGGATATGCCGCGGATTACGGGCGTGAAACGGCGAAAGTCCACGATGACCGGTAGAGTTCTTCTTGCTGCGAACAACATTATCGCAGGCACGGCAACGATGAGAGGAAAGTATTTCCAAAGGATCCAGATCGTGTTTCGGGTGATGAATTCCAGGCGGGAATACACATTACGCTCTGTCGGTGAAAACGCGTGGTATACAACCGCGTCAGGGTAAAATACGATTTTCCAGCCACGTTGGACAAGCTGGAACGCGAGATCGTTTTCCTCCCGGCCCCAGAACAAGTCGGCATCATACCCTCCCGTTTGTCGAACGGCTTTCATGCGAAGCAGGGATCCTCCCGCGGCGATATTCAGGACCTCGAAGCCGCTCTCGCGACTGCCGCCCGAAGAGAAACGCTCGATTCCCTCTGTCTCGGCAATGCCGCTCTCCGGGTGGACACAGGTTGCACACACGGAGGCGATCGTTGCGTCCCGCTCCATGATGGACAACATCCTTGTGATATCGTTGCCGGAAGCGGGCCAGGAATCATCATCGAGCGTAAGGAGATACTCGGTGCGGGTCTCCTGGAACAACCTGTTGCGCGCGGCGATTCCTTCGTTGTTCTTCAGCGGTATTACCCGGAGACGGGGATGTCCTTCAGAGAGGAACTCGCTCTCCAGCATCGACAGGGTCCCGTCGGTCGAGCCATTGTCCACGACAATAATGTCAAGCGGCGGCGACGATATGGAGAGGACGTTGCGCAGTGTTCGGCGAAGATCGTCCTTTCGATTATAACTCAAAATGCCCGCGGTTACCTGCGGATGCTGCTGGTGGTCGGTCATGGATTCGAAGGCGGGAGCAACGACAAGATCTCTTCCATCAACAGGAAAAGTAAATCTAATCCCTGACAAATACTAAGGATACAGGTGTTTCGCCCTCCAGTAACTGCGAAACTTCGTATATTCAACGTAGTAGCGGGTGCGCATGTGACCCGTGACTCATCAGTATTTCTGCCTATGAAAATCCATGTTCGCGACATCGTTGTCCTGGTCGTTCTCGTCATCGCGGCCGTATTTACGTACAGGTATTTTGTATCCGGGGATTGTTATGGATACGATGAAGCGGATTACATGTACGCCGCGTCGAAGGGCCTGTGGGGGAACTACATTGATGCCGGGGTCATTCCCATTTCCACGTTCATTGAAATGGGTCGCCGGTACGGTATGGAGAAACAAAAACGAACAACCCTCTCGGAATTTATTCGTTCCTCGGATGATGTTTCTTTTTATCGCCACTTTCATGGGCCGTTGTACCATTACGGCCTGATTGTTACCCGGCTGTTGTTCGGGGACCGAGAGCAAGCCGTACGCTGGTATTCCTTGGCCATCCTTGTAGCCAACGTAGTGGTGATCTTTCTTCTCCTCCGGTTCCTCCTGACAGAGAATAGCATGGTGGCGGCGTTGCTGTCCGCCGTCCTGATGCTTTTCAGCCGGAACAACATCATCGCTTCCGCCCACATAACCCCGCATGGTTTGTATGTATTGCTTGTCGTCGTGACGTTGGTG
>JALUUP010000167.1 GCA_027021285.1 Bacteroidota bacterium
TTTCCAGTTTCCATCACTATACGGAACAATGGCTTCAGCGCGGTGCAGGATGTTCGCGCGTGTTTGCGGGTTCCAGCAGGCCTGGTGCTGGCCAATCCTGCGGATTCTTGCAGAATGATTGCGGTTCTACGCGGGGGCGACAGTGTGTCAGTCGAGTGGCGGGTACGTATTCCACTTCCCTTGTTAACGGATACCACGTTCGGAATGGAATTCCTGGTCAGCATGAACGGCGAAACGGTCATCTGCCGATGGGACGTTCATGTTGAGGCCTTTTCGGAATCTCCGCTTCGATGTGACATACGCGTACCGGACAGTATCCTGTTTCGAGATACCACGTACATTCCGAGTGAATTTCCTGTTCGTCTCTTTGTCTGGAACATTGGGAAAGACCCCGTTTTCGAAGTCCAGGCCCTTTTGCTTCACGATCCCCGCTTTAATATCGTGGACTCGTCAGGTGCCTTTCGTCTGATGGCCGATTCGCTGTATCCCGGCGATACGATTCAGGCAATGTTCAATCTGCGTGTGAACCCGAGGCTATTGGACGGTGTTGACACCGTGCGCGTCATGGTCGCGGGGAAAGACCTCGCGTCGTCGGTGTGTGAGGATCGAATATGGGTTCAACACGCCATGCGACCCGAACTCTCACTTACGTGCGTTGCCGAAGTTGACAGCCTGAGGTTCGACGAGATGCTTGCCGAATATACGCCGAATCCATTTCGCGTGACCATGGTCATAACGAATCGAGGAGAAGTGGTTGCGCGACGGACTCGCTTGTTTTTCGCTGGCCCACCCCGCTTTACGCCGGTATCGGGAGCGCCGGTCGTCAACGTGGGAAATCTTCAGCCCGGCGCATCGATAAGCCATACCTGGAACATGAAAGCGTTGCCCAGAACAGTGGGAGGAATAGATTCACTGGTTATGCAAGCGCGAGGCAAAGGTGGATACGGAAACAGACCATTGTTCAAGGAATGCCGGGTTCCATTGTACGTGCCCGCATCGAGGGCCTCGTCGTATTCTATCCGCTGTGTGGCTCCGGATTCTCTTCGTTTTTCAGGAGGTCGTTATTCTCCCGATCCTTTTGATTACACGGTTATGATTACAAACAGTGGCCAGGCGATCGGAAGGGATATCACCGTTACCCTTCTCTTGCCTGCCGGGGTTGAACTCGACGCCGGGGAAACCGTTATCAAGACCTTGCCGGAACTCCAGGCTGGTGAAACGGCCACGGTTGGTTACAGGTTGCGGCCGATAGCTCGCAGCGACACGGCGACAGTACGCATCTGTGTGGACGTAAAAGACAACACCGGGCGTGGGGGTACGTGCTGTCACGATGTGCGGATCCCCCGCCGGGATGTTGGAAAATTGGAGATTCAATGCAGCGCTCCATCAAGGCTTTCCGTGGATTCGTTACGTGGGGATTACTCTCCGAATCCATTCCCCGTACAGTTAATGGTGCGAAATACCGGGCTTGATGTCTTGAGAAATCTTACGGCCGTCATCCTGCCGCAGTCCCCTGATTTACAGGTCAACGGAAATCCTCAACAACCGGTAACAGCAGCTCTCATACCCGGTGACTCCGCGGAAGTGAATTGGGTAGTAACCATGCAGGGACGCCAACAAGGTGGAACGGTCGAAATCAGGGTACAAGTGCGTGCGGATGAACTCGATCCGATTGAGTGCGTTGTCCGTATTTTTGTTCCCGGCTTGGGCAATCCGCTGCTGACGATGTTTTGTCAGACGACGCCGGCGGACACATTGCACTATCTCAATTCCCGCGGCGATTACGAACGCAATCCTTTCGTGGTGAGTGCAACGGTATCCAACGTCGGCTCGATGCGCGCGGAAAATGTTCGGGTTCTCATGATTCCAGGGAACGGCGTCGTGCTGGCTACCGGTGAAGTGTCGGAAAAACCTCTTGTTCCCGTTTCGCTGGGAATGGGTGAGTCAGGGACAGCATCCTGGAACGTGCATCCCGTTCCCGCAGATTCCGGGGCGCTTCGTCGCTTTACCATGATTGCAAACGCTGATAACACCACAGAGACCAATTGCTTGGCTACGGTGTTCGTTGTCGGTGTTCCCAAAATCGTCAACCTGGCTATCCCGGCGGATAACTTGTTGCAGTACGGTGAACGAATCCTCGTTCCGGTACTGATCGATGAAATTGAAGGCAAACGGATCGAGCAATACCTCCTTCGAATCAGGTTTGATGAAAGCCTGATAATGTGTACCGGTGTAGTCACGGATAAGTCGTTAACCTCCACTGGTTGGGCTCCGCCTGTCAAACGTGAAGTCGGACGAGGGCTGGTGGAAATAACAAGCGCCGCCAATCCCGGTTCCGCTTTGACAAAAGGGATCGGGCCGTTGTTTTATATCGAGATGGAAGCGGTGTTTGGAACGGGAAGACAGGCGTTGAAAACCGCGCGTTCGCCGGTTCGAATCGATACCGCTGATATTAACGCGGGAGCCATGCGTGTGCGATGGATAGACGGGATGGTCACTGTCAGCGGTGAATGCGTGGAACCCATGAACGCGGGTGCGGGATTCGTCCTCTTCCCGAACGTTCCCAATCCATTTAATCCATCCACACAGCTTCGTTTTCGTATTAGTGGAGACCGGGCGGTTTTTACCAGGTTGATTGTGATCGATCGGTTGGGACGCACTGTATCGACCGTGGTCGAAGCATCTCTTCAACCGGGCGATCATTCTGTTACGTTTGACGGATCCGGAATGCCCTCCGGCGTGTATTTCGTTCATCTTATCATTGGCCGGAAGGTTTTGATCG
Source organism: Bacteroidota bacterium (assembly GCA_027021285.1). Lineage (GTDB taxonomy): Bacteria > Bacteroidota > Ignavibacteria > SZUA-365 > JAADGX01 > JAADGX01. Next base: position 2,783 of record JALUUP010000167.1, read on the forward strand.
GGAAAATGCTGTTGATGAAATGATCAGTAGCGTTACTCAGACATGACGATGTGGAGGCAATCTTGTTTCTCCCTGTTTGATCAACACCCAGAGGGCTGAAATGAAGACATACAGAATGACACGGTTGTTTTTGGTGTTCGTTTGGCTTTGGATAATAACGTCCACGGGATGGTCGCAACCTGAAGTCTGTATCACAGGCATCGATAGCTATGATTTTCCCGATGTCATGATCGAGTTCGAGGTCGAATG
>JALUUP010000168.1 GCA_027021285.1 Bacteroidota bacterium
GTGCCAGGCGACCCGTTCTCCATGATACGCGGCGACGAGATCGTCGCCGATGGGAATTGCCTCCTGCCTGAAATGGTAGCACGGAAGCAGTATTTCGTTTTGCGGAGAAAGCACGACGACTCTTGATACCGCCTTGCACAGGGGTTTTCGAGGATTGTTGCCTCCCAACCGCCGCAGCGCAATGAAGGACGGATTAACATACACCATCGGCTTCCGCCCGTATTCCTCGATCAGGTCCAGGGTTCGAAGCGACATCGTTTCCTTGCGGAAATATTCGAAAATGGGATTCAGGATGAGAATCAGTCCATGTCGCCTGGCGATATCGTACACAGGTGCGATTTGATCGCTATTCGCATCGCTCACGGTAAAAAGGATATCCGGACGTTCGCGCAACTCACGCGCAATCCGAATGCTCTCCATTACCTTGTCAAAACACCGCACACCCCGCATATCGTCATGCTGTTCCGGGATCGACGAGTCCAGCGATAAATGCAGTAGATCCACCTGGCCTCGAATCGCTTCCGCGAACTTCGGATAGAGAAGACCATTCGTTGTTATGCTGGTCTTCATCCCGAGGCGTCGTGCCACGCGCAGGAATTCCGGGATGCCCGCGTGAAGCAACGGTTCGCCCCCCGTGAAATCGACGAACTTGACCCCTAACCGGCGCACGGCTGCCAGGTTGCGAAACACGTCTCCGGAGTCCGCGTGATCGACGCTTTCCACGTTCGACGGGTCGCCGAAATGACAGAAGTCACAGGCGGCGTTGCATCGGTACGTGATATAGTAATTGCAGAGGATCGGCATAGATGGCTATCTTACCCGGCAATGAAGCCTTGTTCCAGGTAAGATACGAACCTTCTCCCTGATCTCTCCCTTCATGTCCGAACAAACATCATATTCCGATTCAACCCGCGAACACCGCTCCGATGCACACACCAACCGCCATTCGCGTTGGAGTCCGGCCCGCAAGCTTTGGGAATTCGCATCCTGGATGACCCTGTCTCTGTTGTTCCTGGAATACATAAGCTTACCCTTGTTTTCGATTTATCTTCTCAAGTGGATAAACCCGCCCTGGACATCGGTCATGGTTCAACGCATGGAAGAATCTGGAGGCACCCTCGATTTCAAGTACACCTTCGTTCCCCTTGAGAAAATATCTCGGCATGTTCGGCGGGCTGTTCTCATCGCCGAGGACAGGAAGTTCTACCGTCACGGCGGGGTCGATTGGGAAGCAATGGGGCGAGCCTGGAGAATGAACGTGAAGTCCGACAAGATCCGGTTCGGGGGGAGCACCGTCACCATGCAATTGGCGAAGAATCTCTTCTTCCGTCTTGATCGTTCCTATTTTCGCAAGGCGGAAGAAATCATCACCGCCATGCGCATGGAAAAGATCATGTCCAAGAAGCGCATCCTGGAACTGTACCTGAACGTCATCGAATTCGGGGAAGGGATTTTCGGCGTGGAGGCAGCGGCGAGAACCTACTTCGGAAAAAGCGCTTCCAGGTTGACCCGCCTCGAAGCAGCCCGGCTCGTAGCCTGCATCCCCAGCCCCATTCGCCACAATCCAAACGACGGGTCGTCCTGGGTACGGCGACGGGCGCAAAGGATATTGCGTATATTGTAACGTCATGAATTATCACCGGCTCATCGAATGCATCGAGGAAGGAGAAGGGCTCACGATCGAGTTCAAGCGCCTCGCCGTTTCACCAGGCAAGATTGCCCGTGAAATGAGCGCTTTTGCCAACACCAACGGCGGCGTCCTCATCCTGGGCGTTGACGACGACAAGACGATCGTTGGAGTCAACAGCGAAAAGGAGGAGATCGACTACCTCACTATCGCCGCACGGGAATGCATTGATCCGCCCCTCAGGGCCGAATTCTCCATCATCACCATTTCGGGGCTCGACGTTATCGTTGCGGAAATACGTGAAAGCGACGAGAAACCGCATTTCGTCATCGACAACGAGGGCGAAGAGAAAGCCTACATCCGCGTCGGTTCCTCGAGCGTCGCCGCCAGCAAGGAAACCATCAAGGTGCTGAAGTACCGATCCGGGAAACTCCCGCCGGTTCGCCTCATCATCGGGGAAGCGGAAACACGGCTATTCCGGTGGTTCGAAACGTGCGACCGTATCACGGTCAAGGAATTCGCCGAACTGACGAATATTTCCGAGCGCCGGGCTTCGCGCCTGCTCGTCCGCCTGGTACGCGCCGGCGTGCTCAACATCATCGTACAGGAACGCCGGGACTACTTTACCCTGGCCCAGGATGAGAGAAATCGATAACGCCGTCCTCCGTTCCCGGACGTCCCGGGAAAAAGGACGCCAAAATAGCAGTTCGGAGGACTACGCATCGGTCGGGGGAAATATCGGAGTTGATTTTGCAGGACGGGGGCTCTATATTAGTTGAGGTTTACGGGGCTGTAGCTCAGTTGGGAGAGCGCTTGAATGGCATTCAAGAGGTCGTCGGTTCGATCCCGATCAGCTCCACGAGAAAGCCCGGTCAGCAGAGACCGGGCTTTACCGTTTCCGATTATTTTTTCAAACCAAACCGCCGGTGTGAAATCACTGGCGGGAGCGCTGGATGATACGCTGTCCCAATCTGTCAACCTCCTCCCGGTCGCCGGAAACACCTTCCAGCGTCAGCTTCCCCTCGGTCATTTCCCGTCGTATGGGATACACGTTCCAAACTTTGCCGTCAAGAATGATGGCAACGCTCGTCCTCTTGTGGCGACGCGTGTATTGTTTCCATCGGATGTTATCCGCATCTTTCAAACGGAGTACGAGGTCAAACCGCCCTTCCGCGCCATCCATGACCACCGTGCTCGCGATGCTCCGCTCGGAAAGAATAACATCGCCAACCTTAACGATCTCGCCCGACCGGGATTCGACGGGAAGAGCCAGGGGATCGTTCGGAGCGATGGTTCTGACCTGGAAAACATCCGTGAGGGTGCGTCCCGATCCGGCGCAGCCAGAAAATACGAAAACAACAAGTGGTAACAGCAGGCAGGCTTT
>JALUUP010000169.1 GCA_027021285.1 Bacteroidota bacterium
CGCGCCCACGCGTTCCGCATTCGACACGAGGTTCTCCTCGTGGATAACCTTCAAGTATTGACTCGCGCGAACCATGTCCACGAGGTTGCCGCCCCAGGTCGAGTTGATACGGCTGGAAACGTTGAACACGTTGTCCTCGACCTCGTCAATCCTCCTCCCGGCAAGAATCCCGCACACCTGCATCTTCTTGCCGAACGCCATGATGTCGGGCTCGACGAACCATTCGTGCGCCCACATGCGGCCGGTCAGTCCGAGACCGGTCTGCACCTCGTCGAAAATCAACAGTGCGTCTTCCTCGTCGGCAATCGTGCGGAGCCCCTGGAAAAATTCCTTCCGGAAGTGATTGTCCCCTCCTTCTCCCTGGATGGGCTCGATGATGATGGCCGCAATGTCGTCCGGGTTATCATGAACAGCTTTCTTTACAGCGTCCAGGGCCGTTTGCTCCCTGATCGTCAATTCCTCGAGCGATTGTTCATCGAGAGGAAAACGAATGGCAGGGTTATCGATCCGCGGCCAGGAGAACTTGGGAAAGTACTTCGTCTTGACCTCATCCGTGTTCGTCAAGGACAGCGTATAACCGCTGCGCCCATGAAACGCCTGCCGGAAGTGAATCACCTGGTGCCCCCGCTCGAACTTGTGTCCCTTCGCGAAGTTCTTTCGGACCTTCCAATCGAAAGCGGTTTTCAACGCGTTCTCGACGGCCAGCGCTCCGCCGGATACAAAGAACGCATGCGGCAGGTAATCCGGGACGGCAATCCTGGAAAACGTATCCACGAACTCCGCCATCTCGACCGTGTAAACATCCGAGTTCGACGGCTTGTTTATCGCCGCCCTTCCGATGCGTTCGATGAATTCGGGCGTCGTGAGCGCGGGATGGTTGAGCCCGATCGGCGACGATGCGAAGAACGTGAAGAAATCGAGGTAGGTGCGGTCCCCCCTGCTGTCGTAGATCCGCGCGCCCCTGCTTCGCCGCAGGTCGGCGACGAGATCGAAGCCGTCAACGAGCAGGTGGCGGGAAAGGATTTCGTGGACCTTGGATGGCTGTATTTCCGAATGCGATTGCGTGCCTGGCATTTTGTTCCTCCATGAGTTTGATTGAAAACACGTTTTCAGTGGAAGACAAAATGCCGTGCGGGTACTGGCCGACCGTCGCGATCCACCGCATCATCCAGTGGACGATCCTGTACGATTCGCCTTTGTGCTTGAGACGTAATTTCTTCATGGCTTACCCGTCCAAAGTTTCTTGCTCATGATTCCCGGCGCGAGCCGACGCATGAACAAAAGAAATTCTCAGTAATTATCGATCTGGGCCCGCTGCAGCTTACCGGAGAAATCGACGTACACGACCTTCCATTCCGAGAAGAACTCGTACACCGTCCAGCCGCCCTCGCGGTGGCCGTTCCCGGTTTCCTTCACGCCGCCGAACGGCATGTGCGCCTCGGCGCCGATCGTGGGACCGTTGATGTAGGTGATGCCCGCCTCGATGTCCCGCATGGCCTTGAACGCGCCGTTCACGTCCTGCGTGTAAATCGAGCTGGAGAGCCCGTACACGGAATCGTTCAGCACGTCGATGGCTTCGTCCAGCGAATCGACCTTCAGGACACTCAGGACGGGGCCGAATATCTCTTCCCGTGCGATTCGCATATCCCGATCGACATCGACAAAAATCGTAGGTTTGTAGAACCATCCCGTGGCCAAGTCGCCTTCGGTGGCAAACTCGCCGCCCAGCGCAAGGCTGGCGCCTTCGTTCTTGCCGATTTCCACGTACCCGTGCACCGTGTTTCGCTGCGCCTCGCTGACGCACGGTCCCACGTCCACGCCCTCGTCGTTTCCGTAACCCAGGCGCAATTTCGAAGCCTGATCGACAAGGCGTTCCACGAAGCTGTCGTGAATATCCTTGTGCAGGATCAAGCGGCTGGTGGCCGTACACCGCTGACCCGTCGTTCCGAAAGCGCCCCACAGCACGCCCTCGAGCGCCAACTCCATGTTGGCATCGGGCATGACGATCTGCGCGTTCTTCCCGCCCAGCTCAAGGGAAACGCGTTTCAACGTCGCGCTGGCTCCCGCGGATATCCGCTTGCCGACTTCGGACGACCCGGTGAAACTGATGAGCCTGATGTCCGGGTGCTCGACGATGCGGTTGCCAACGACCGAACCTCCACCGTGCACGAGGTTCACGACGCCCGCGGGCACACCCGCTTCTTCCAGGATTCGCACAAGCGTGGTTGCGGTCCTGGGTGTGTACGAGGCCGGTTTGAACACAACCGTGTTACCGCACACGAGAGCGGGAAAAATTTTCCAGGTCGGTATGGCCATGGGAAAATTCCAGGGCGTGATGATGCCCGCCACCCCGATGGGAATGCGAAAGCTGATGTTCATCTTGTTGGGAAGTTCCGACGGCGCCGTGTGACCGAACATCCTTCGCCCTTCCGTGGCGGCGTAATAGGCGGTGTCGATTCCTTCCTGGACATCTCCGAGCGTCTCCGCCTTGATCTTGCCCATTTCCCTCGTCATCTCTGTCGCGATCTCGTCTTTCCTCGCCACCATCAAGTCGCCGACTTTTCTCAGGATGTCCCCGCGCTTGGGAGCGGGCGTCAGTCGCCAGGCGTCAAATGCCGCTTTTGCCGCGGCGACGGCTTCGTCCACGTCCTCGACCGTGGATTTCGGAAAAACCCCGATGAGGTCGTCCCAGTCGGCGGGATTGCGGTTCTCGAACGTCGCCCCGCTGCGGGAATCAACCCATTTTCCGTTGATGTAATTTTGAAAGACTTCCGGCATAACGAACTCCTGCATTAAATTTCAGATCAAAAACCAGCGCAGCGCGATGTCTTCCTCACCTCGCGCTGCTGTCGGTAATAGAATATTCGAAACGGCGGCCTAGTCGTTTCAGCCATCACAATCCCAGCCGTTCGAAGATCATATCGACATTTTTCAGTTGCTCCTCCAGGGAAAAACACGCGCGCAGCTTTTCCTCCGAAAGCGCTTTTTGCAATTCCTCATCCTTGC
>JALUUP010000170.1 GCA_027021285.1 Bacteroidota bacterium
GCTTTTCGCTAAAGGAACCCTCGTGTGGAGTGTTTTACTCCGCGTTAGAACGGCGCGACATGCTCATAATCGGTTTGCCTAATATGGAATCGCTGCACGCGTGTAAAGAGGCGAAATGATGAAAAGAGGTCTTACTCAATATTGCTTCTTCATGGTGCTTGAAATAACCGCGCTCTTTTGCTGCCAGGCATTCGCCCAGGTCGAGGGCGGTGGCGCTCTTCTCGGTCCTCGCGTTGGAAACACGATCGACCGGGAAGAACGGGAGTATTTCAATCTCTTCCCCGGTGTCGAGGAATTTGATTCGGCGGTTGTTTCCCTGCGCAATGATTCGCTCCTGTTCGAGGTTGCTCGATCCGGCAGGCCCGACACGCTCATCATGGTTGACTCCGCTCTTACCGGCATCTTTCGATCCTACATCGAAAGTTTTGAGTTCATTTTCGATACCGGCTATCCTGAAAACGACGGGGAAATGAAAAAACGCGGTTTGCTGATCCTGGCATGCCGAAAGCTACGGGATGCGGGACTTGTTCGATTCGGGAAAGATGTCCAGCAAGATGTTCCCGAGGTCACGGTAGTGCTGGCGGATTCGACGGGAATTTTCGGCCGCATCCTCGCGCTTCGCGATTCGGCGCTCATGATCTGGCGAACGGGTAGACTCTACAGCTGGAAAGATCTGGCGCCGTCGCTCGTAGTCGTTTCCATGAAGGACGTCAAGGGGATCATCCGGACCGGACCCGGCGACTTCACGACTGGTTTCCTCGCGGGCTCGTTGGTCACCTTCGTGCTTGCATCGACCGTGATTTCGAATTGGCAGAACGGCCATAATTCGGGTGACGATTATCCTGAAGGAAAGATTATTGTTTTTGGAAGTGTCAGTATTTCCACCGCCATCGGCATTGCTTCCGGTCTCGCGACTTTAGCGGTTGGAAGAACGAACCGGTTTTACCCGGCGAACGAGATCGAGGACTACGAATCATTATCCATGTTTTCACGGGATATTCCCCCCGAGTTGAGGGGGCTGACCCCAGCGCGTCTGCAGGACATGGTTCCATCCGGGTGGGAGATGGTGCGGAAAAAGGTTCTTCTGCCGGAACAGCCGAAGAAGTACGCGCTCCCGGAGGGAATGACGTTCAGGTTGGATTACGGGATGAACTTCTACAATGCCGGTTCCAGGGAGCTTGGCGTATGGATGGGTATGAGCATGGCACAGGATATTTCCGTGTGGTCCCCCGAAAATTCGGACGTCGGTTTTTTCCTTCGCCCGCGCCTCGGATTGGGAAACTGGTACGCGCTGGCTGAGCTGACGGTAAAAACCACCCTGTGGAAAAATGGTTACATTCTTGGAGGAATATCGTACCAACCCCTCTCGGAATCCTTTGGGCGGTACAGCTATGACAGGTACAATCACCTTGAGCAAATTGATATCCGCCAGTCCACGTTCTTCGTCACGGGGATGGGAATCCACACGGGGGATTCGGAGATTGAAGTCCAGCTGCGGTTTCTCTGGAAACCGGCGATCATTACCACGGAAATACGCATGTTCGGTTTTCCCCTGCCGCCAATTCCGGGACCCCGCAGGTATACCGCGCTGTCGTTGACATACGGGTTCCGGTTTTAATCGAGCTCTTCAGCGACGGAAATCACCGTGTTTCACTTCACCCGCACAACCACGCCCTGTGTATGCGCCGCGAACTCGGGAGCGTACATGCTCTGGATTGTGGAGATGCCGTTGGAAAACACGCCCTTGTGCGCCACCCGCAGCGAGTATTCGAATACGTACACGCCCTTGGGCATCCAGTAGAAAAAGAAATTCACCGAGGCGTCTCCCGGCGCTTCGTAATAGCCGAGACCACCCTGGTACCGGTAGCCGGACAACTGGTTGATCAGCTCCAGTCCCGCGCCCCGCATGTCCTTCATGTGCACGTATTCCATGTCGCGGTCCACGCGTATTTCGATGCGCACTTTCAACACGTCGCCGACGCGGAGCGGATTCTCGCCTGTGATCGGCTTCAGCACGACGCCCCGGTCGGTGTTCACTTGCTTGTAGAGAGTCTTGGCGATAGAGAGCGGAGATTGATGGCTCTTGATCTTGTCCAGTTGCTCGTAGTATTGCCAGTACATGGCGCCCCACGCGATGCCGTCGTCTTTTTTCGTCAGTGTGATCTTGCCCATGGCGGGAGTGATCTCGCCCTTGCCCCAGCTTAGCTGGTAGTAACCCGTGCCCGCTTCCACGCCGACGCCGTCCCGTTTCGCGGGTTCTATGCGCTCCGATCCCACCGTTACTTCCACCAGCTTGTCCGAGGCCAGGAGATCGGCGCCGCGCCGCAGCAAGGCGTAGCACGCTTCGGCCGTGGCCTTGGTTGTCTTCCAGTCCTGCACCTGCTTCTGCTTGAGCAGCCAGATTTTCATTTCCTCGACGGCGTTCCTGTCGCCAGCGATGACGTCGAAGGCCTCGATGAGGAGAGCCTGGGTTTCGATGGGCGCCTGGTACCACCACCAGCCGTTCCTGTATTTCCAGTACATCCCCATCTCGTCGGATTGAAGCGCGCGCTCCCGCAGCGAGGCGATCACGGCGTCCGGTGTTTTCTTGTCGCCGAACCGGTGCAGTGACAGGGCGATCATGCCCTGCATCATCAGGTTCTTGCGCACCCAGAACCGCCGCGCCTGGTTCTTCCAGAACGAAACCGCTTCTGCGTAACTCTCGTCGATGGGCTGGTCGAGGTAGTAACTGCGGGCGTACAGGTACTGGATATCGATGTAGCCAATGTATTGCTTCTCCGGGTCGAACGTGGACTGTTTCTTCAGCTCCTCGTAGTCCTCGAACATCCGCCGGTCCATGTAATCGAGGGCGCGGTCGATCATGCGCCGGAGTCTCTTGTCGGTGGGGCGCACGCCCAGCTCCTGGAGATGTCCGAATCCGGACACGATGTACTGGGTGATGAAGCGGCTCTCCGGCATACCGGGAAACCAGGGCCAGCCGCCGTTCGAAGATTGGGCCTTC
>JALUUP010000171.1 GCA_027021285.1 Bacteroidota bacterium
TTCTCCCTCGGTTGGGGGAGTTACTTTTTCATAAGCCATAAAAATTCTCCATCAGTATTGAAGTTCCATTACACAAAAGAACATCAACTCAAGTTAGCGAATACGGCTTTCAGAGACAATTCGCATTTTCTTGAACCCGGAGCAGGATTCATGCATCTCATGGAAATGTTGCAGGAAAGTCGAACCAAAAAAGGTATAGACCCATGTTCTCACTTTTTAGATCAAGTAAGAAGGATGGTAAGGAGTCGAATCTCGTTTCTGTCACCGACAGTTCCTGGAAACAGGAAGTCCTTGAGTCCCCGGTGCCCGTGCTGGTTGATTTCTGGGCGCCCTGGTGCGCTCCATGTCGGAGAATTGCCCCGGTGGTGGAGGACATTGCCCGGAAGCACAAGGGATTATTGAAAGTCGTGAAACTCAACACCGACGAGAATTTTGAAACGTCATCCCGGTACGGGATCATGAGCATCCCGACCCTCGCCTTATTCAAAGATGGAGAGATTGTTGATACAATGGTGGGCGCTCTTCCAAAGTCTCGGATCGAGGCAAAAATCAAATCGCACATCGGATTCGATCAAACCCCATGAGGGAAGGCCCGGCTTAATACCGGAACTCGACTTGGAGGGAAAAGCGGCTCAACTCGTCGCCGGCGATCCGGTCGTATCCGCTGCGCAGGAAGCGGACGTTGTCCCTGACGAGGCGGCTGTACTTAGCCGAAAACCGGATACCGTGAATTGCCTCCCACAGGACAAGCAAGTACAGGTGTTGCCCGCTTCCATACAGCGCCGTGTTGGCGAACACGCCACGAAGATCGTTCTCGTACTCGTACACTCGGGATTCGTAGGAATCCGTTTTGAACCCAATGACCCGGGCGTAGATCTGTAAACCGGGTCGGGGCCGGTAGCGAACATCCAGGAAAGCGAGCATACCGGATTCGGAGGGTGAACCGGCTGCCCAATCCACGCGCACGAATTCCACGCGTGAACGAACACGGAAAAAACGCGCAGGCTGGTACATGATTTCAAGCCGCAGGTTGCGTTGGGTCCGTGTCGTCATGATGCGGCGGGTATCGGGATCGACAATGGTTATGGGATCATCCTTCATTTTTTCCCGGTAACGTACCGTGAACAACGTCCTGGAAGCAAAGCGCCAATCCGATTGAACAAGCAGGTCATTGCCCGACGCGGGCAGCGGGTTGAAATAGGTCCGTCCGGGAAACCGGAACACGTCCACGTACCCACGTAGAGTCAGGGTACGGATCAAGCGATATTTCAGGCCCAGGTACATGCCCTCCTCGTTGCGGGTTTCACCGTTTCGCTCACCGAAGGCGTAGCCGTGCAGGCTGACGAAATCCGCGGGGAAGTACCGGTAGAGAAGGGAGAGGTCGAATCCGTCGAACAGGCGGGTGGAAAGCCCGGACACGCCGCCGATTGCGTTCGTGTGAGATCGGCCCCATTCACCAAACAAGTTCGTTCCACTTACCATCAGGTTGTAATCCAAACCAGCGGCGGAAGCGTATGTGCCTTCGAAAGCGCCCGGGGAAACGGAACGAATCTCCCGGTCGAATGTGGAGGAATAGCCGCTGATCCCGATCTCGCCGGCAACCCAGGGATCGGTGATTCGAACGCTGACGCGCGCGCCGACCAGTGTTTCCGAGACGTTGTCTTCTTTGGCTCGTTCTGTGGCCGTTCGGTGAAGACCGGATTCGTCGAAGCTTCCCGCCGCACCCGTCAGGCTGTCCAGGCGTGCGTCGTAGGAATGGGTCGAAAAGAACGCCGCCGTTTTGAATGCTCCAAATTGCTTCTCCCACGCGGCACCCCGGAAGAACCCGGTCTCGAGCGATGAACGGTACGGCGAGATAAGGGCGGAGGACCGTTTCACGGACGAGATTGTTTCCACGCTCTTGCTGAAACCGGAATTGCGCCAGAGTACGATCCCCTGGCCCGCGGAGATGTTGTAATCTCCCGCCACGAACACGTCTGCGAAACCCACGTCCTTGACTTCGAGGAAGGTGGTGAAGAAATCCGCGAACCGTGATTCCCCGGCGTCCTTCTCCGTCAGGGCGCCGAATCGAAAATGTTCGCCCACGGTGAGCTGGAGCCGGTTATACAGCTTCATTTTTGTTCCCGGGTATTTTCCTTCGAGGTATCCGCGCGGCGTTTCGAAATCCTGCATAACGCGTGAACGAAATTCGATGGCCGTTTCTCCGAACAGCGGCGCTTGGATCTCTGCGACCGACAACGTGCCAAACCGGTGCAGAATATCGAGCGTCTGCCCATCCATTCCCGGAACGCGCGCAAGGTCGCCGAATTGCGTGAAAGGCCCGTGCTTTTGCCGGTAGCCGATGATCGACGCCGCGATCATCGGTGAGAGACCGGGGATGGTTTGGAGGGTCGCAAGATCGGCGCGATTCAGGTCGATAGGGTTCGCTGCGAGTTCCTCCAACCGGTCAAGTACCTGCGAATCTTCCTGGTCACCGCTCAGCGTTTCAAGAAGCTCTTCGTCCTGGATGTCGAGACCGGCGCTGGTAGTGTCGATTTCCTGGGCAGGCGCGGAGAAAGAGAACACGGCGAAAGCGAGGATCGCGTGCAAGAGGGGAAATATGAAACGCCGTGTCATGATGCAAAGCGTCTTTCTCAGATTCAGAGCGGCTGTGCGATGCGCCACGCGCGGAAGTGATCAGGATATCTCGCTGGAATCGGTATGTTTGCGACTGCGTTTTACGGCGGTGATCGCAGAAACGATCACGGTATATATTTCAAGATGGTTCCCTGGGAACCAACCGCGAATCCGTGGTTTCTATCGATGAAGAAAATCGAGTTGATAGATGTTGCCCTGGATGTGAAATGGAGTTTCCAGGTCTCGCCTCCGTCGGTGGACAGCACGATACTTCCGATTCGTCCCACGGCCCATCCCCGGCCCGCGTTATCGAAGATGATACGATTATAGCGCGTCTCGTACGCAGGTTTTTTGATCCACGTCTTGCCTGCGTCGGTGGT
>JALUUP010000172.1 GCA_027021285.1 Bacteroidota bacterium
AACGGGAAACGGGATACTGGTTGCCGACTTCGATACCGGCGTGGACTACTACCATCCCATGCTCTGGTTCGCCGACGGCGACACGCTTGACTGGATCGATGTAAACGGGAACGACGCTTTTGATCCCGGCAAGGACGCGGTGGACCTGAATCGCAACGGGTCCGCAGACGCGGGCGAACTTCTCGCATACGAGGAATTCAAGTTTTCCGGCAACGACGAAGCGCGTTACGACGCCGACCTGGATTGGCTTTTCAACGACGCCAACGGCGACAGCGTCAGGAACTTCGGCCGGTCAGCCGGTTTCGACGAAACTTCCCCCTGCTACGGCGAGCAGTGGTTTCTTTCGCTCGATGAAAACGGCAACAACGAACTCGACCCGGGTGAGAAGCTTGTGGGTTTGAAAACCAGCAAGGTGCGGGCAATCCGAGATCGCGACGGCACCGTGTACCGGCGTGGCATCGACTTGATCGACGCTCCCGCCGACACCGGACCATACGGGGGACACGGAACCGCCGTGGCGGGCATCCTCTGCGGGGGCGCCGTATCAGTTTCCAGCGGCACGGTAAAAGCGGTGAAAAAGCTTACCGGCCTCGCTCCCGGAGCCGAGATGATCTTCGCATCGATCGAGTACCAGCCCGGCCCGAGGTTCTACACCGACCTTCCGGAACACCTCGCCTGGGCGGCTTCGGAAGGAGCCAAGGTGTTCCTGTACGAAGACGGCGAGTGGGTGTGGGAATACCTCGATGGTTCTTCCAACGGGGAAATCATGATCAATGAACTCGCACGCGACAGCGGCACGGTACACATCATCCCGGCCGGAAACCTGAACACCGGACGCGTCACGAAAACCGCCACCATCGCACCCGGCGACACGCTGGAACTCCCTATGACCGTTCGCAGAGGTGTAAGCACGGTCTGGCCAACCCTGCTATGGCAGGGCCGCGAGGACGATTTGCGCATCGCCGTTCGGAACTCCGCGGGTGACACCGTTTCCCTCCCCGCCGACGGATCGACCGTTCCCCTTGCTCCCGGCACCCTTTATGCCGCGCGCTCGATCTCCAGCCGAGGCACGATCATGTGGAGATTGGAGATGGCCCAGGTGGACACGAGTATTTACACTTTCCTCGTCGCCAACACGACCGGAAAACCGATCGAACTGCGGGGTTTGATTGGTGATAACGTCAGCGGCTGGTATGGCCGGACCCAGTGGGTCAAACCGACGTACAACAACTCCGTCACCTGGCCCTGCACGGCCGACAGCGGAATCGGGATCGCCGCATACAATCCACGAGGAGACAGGAAGCTCAACGGCTTCAGCGGTCGCGGCTACCGGATCGACGGGTTTACACCCGTGGACATTGCCTGCCCGGGAAGCGTGGTGTACAGCATCGGGAAAGGGAATCGCTACGTCGCATTCGGCGGAACCAGTTCGGCCGGTCCACACGGAGCGGCGGCAGCGGCGCTCCTTCTCGAACTCAACCCCACGCTCCGGAACGGTGACGTGGAGCAACTCCTCAGGTCGGGCGCCGTTTCCGACAGCATCACCGGCATCGTACCCAACACCGCTTGGGGCGCCGGGAGATTGAATATTTTCAACGCCGCCCGCCTTCTCACGACCAGTGTTCGTCGCCCCGCATCCGGGCGGTCCGGGTTCAGCATCACGGGATTGTATCCCCATCCCGTCCCGTCCGGATCGACCGCTTATCTTGACATCTCGCTTTCGAAACCGGCGGATGTTCAGTTCAAGCTGTTCAATACACTGGGCCGACGGATCGCTGTGTTCACCTACCAGGCGAAGTCGAACGGCCGGCGCCAGGTAGCCTTGCCCGTCTCGGGATTGTCAAGAGGCGTGTACCTTCTTTCCATCTCTGTCGAGAACCGGGCGCAATCATTGATGTTCTTTGTGCAATAGACCGTGCTTTAAAACCCGACGACAATTGCCCGGATTGCACGCCGTTCGTACCTTCTCACAAGGTGTGGAACAACCCAACCGGGGGATCATCGGACCATGGAACGACTAACGACTTCTCAGCGAACCCTGCAAAAGATCGGTTTGGGTTCGGGTCCGCTGGCTTTCCTCGTCATCATGCTTCTGCCGACATTGGCCGACCTCGAACCGGCAGGTCAGCGCATGCTGGCGGTGGCCGCATGGATGGCCTTGTGGTGGCTGACGGAAGCGATTCCTATTGCCGTTACAGCCCTGTTGCCCCTGGTGCTTTACCCTGTGCTGCAAATCGCTACAAGCAAAAGCACCGCGTCAACATACGGCGACCACCTGATCTTCCTGTTCCTGGGCGGATTCTTCATCGCCATTGCCATCGAGCACGTCAATCTTCACCGGCGCATCGCTCTCAACATTATCCGCATCATGGGAACCAGTCCCTCGCGCCTTATCCTCGGATTCATGATCGGCACCGCCTTTCTCTCCATGTGGATATCCAACACCGCCTCCACCATGATGATGCTTCCCATCGCTATGGCCCTGACGAAGCGCCTCACGGAGGACCTTGAACCGTATCCGGCGCGACGCGTGACCGATACGTTCGGACTGATCCTCATGCTGGGCATCGCGTGGTCGGCTTCGATCGGAGGAGTGGGAACCCTGATCGGGACCCCGCCCAACCTGGTATTCGCGGGGTTTGTAAAAAAGCTTTTTCCCAACGCTCCGGAAATAACCTTTGCACGATGGCTGGAGTTCGGATTGCCGCTTGTGGTGATATTTCTGCCCCTGGCGTGGCTCTATCTTACGCGCATCGTTCCGAAAATCCCCCTCCGCGTGCTGTTCCAGGATATTCGAACCGGCCCCGAGGTCATCCGCGAGGAGCGGGAACGACTCGGCCGGGTCACCGCCGCGGAAAGGCGCACCCTCGCAATATTTCTTCTTGCCGCCCTGTCCTGGATTTTCCGAAGTCCTATCCATATCGGTGTGTTGACAATTCCCGGATTAACCATGCTCGTCCCCGGCATCACCGACGCAACCATCGCCATGTTTTA
>JALUUP010000173.1 GCA_027021285.1 Bacteroidota bacterium
CTGCCAGCTCCAGGAAATTGTCCATGGGGCCGCTTCGCATGTCTTCGATGCGAAACCCTGCTTCCTGGACCTTTTCCGGCAAGTCCTTCACCGCCCTGGTCGTGGTTTGCGTGATAAGAATGGTAACAGTGGAAAGAAAAAACCTTGCGATTCCGTTGAAGATGTGTTTCCACGGAGAGCGCGGTACGATCTCGTCTGCGAGCAACAGCCGGCCTCCGGGTTTCAGAATCCGGTGGATCTCGCGCAGTCCGAAACGCAGCTCATCCGGGGTCAGCTCGGAGAAACACAGCCCGCTCATCACCGTGTCGTACGATTCGGATGGTTCATTCCCGACCTCCGCGATCCCCATTTCGCGCAGTTCGACCCGGTCCAGGAGTCCCTCCTCGGCAAGCCGTTTGCGCGCGGTATCCAGCATGTCGGGGTTGATATCGATGCCCGTCACGCGGGCTCCCTTCCGGGCGGCTCGCAGGGTCAGCGCCCCGGTTCCGCACCCGATGTCGAGCACGCGATCCCCTGCGGAAATGTAACCGGCCAGGCGGTCGTACGCTTTATCGAGCTTGCCCAGTGTGATAATCCGAATGCCGGCATCGTACCTGCCGGGAGCCGATTCGAGAATTTTCATCAGCACGTAGGTGCTCATGGAACTTTTGCTCTACTGGTCAATGTTTACTCATCTATCAGCCGGGTTCATCACATACCCGGTTTGTTGATACACGAGAGATATATCATATCAATGGTATGATCATCCAGTCATGTTTCAACTCATGACCTTTAATGAAACGCGCATCTTTCCGCGCGGAGACGAAAATGTGTTATAGACGGGAATCTTTTTTCGGACCAGAGTGTTCGTGCAATAGTGAATTTGATCCCGGACAGGTGTATTTGTCTTGAGCCGGCTGCCAGGGAAGATGTTTTGTGATTGAAACATGATCGAGCCCTATAAATAGAAAAACCCGCTAATTCCACAAACGCCATACTGTATCGTATCAGGAATATATATCCGACAAAGGTATTTATTCATCAAGAGATAGTATGCTTTCTTTGCGTGAAATACAATTTCACAATAGGAGGGCTGCGTTCCCGTGAATGTCGTTCGCTTGTGCAAAACAATCGAGTTGTTATCTTGCATGTGGTCTGAACCCCGTTCGCGAAAGAGATAACATCCCAACAATGTTACATCGTTTATAGTACATCCCATGTCCGGTTGTATCGTATCGAGGAAAAACGTTGGCACAAATATTCCCTGAATGGACTAATCGTCTCCCGGTCCTCGTCATCACTGCCGCAATTCTTCTTGTCGTCCTTGTTACCCTTGGGATCTGGTACTATTGGTCTCCCTGGTACACGGACGTCGGTTATGCTCCCAAGCAGCCCGTGCCGTACAGTCACAAACTCCACGTTGGGGACCTCGGAATGGATTGCCGTTATTGTCACACAGGCGTCGAGGTTTCTCCCGTGGCGATGGTGCCGCCTACACAGACTTGCATGAACTGCCATGTCATGATCAAGGCTGACAGCCCCAAGCTGGCCCCGATTCGCGCCAGTTGGGAGAAGAAAACACCCGTGTTCTGGGTCCGGATTCACAAGTCGCCGGACTACGTGTATTTCGATCACAGCGCACACGTCAACGTGGGCGTGGGATGCGAAAGTTGCCACGGGAATATCGCCGCCATGGAAGTGGTGGAACAAAAGAAGCCGCTCAGCATGAGCTGGTGCCTTGATTGTCACCGCGATCCCGCCCCGCACCTTCGGCCCCGCGACCAGGTTACGGTCATGGGTTGGCAGCCTCCGCCCGACCAGGCGGCCGCGGGAGAAGCAATCATGAAGAAATTCGATATCAAGCCTCCTGTAACGTGTTCCGGATGTCATAGATGAGTCAAGCGCACGATAAGAACAGTAGAAGCGGAAACGACAACCCGGTCGAGTACTGGCGAAGTTTGCGCCACCGCAAAATGGATCCCGCTTACCGCGAAATGCTGGAACGGGAATTTCCTGAAGGAATTACCGAAAAGCCGCTTAACCTGAACCGGCGGTCGTTTCTCACGCTCATGGGCGCGTCGCTGGCCCTGGCGGGACTTGCAAGCTGTCGCAGGCCGGAAGAGAAAATCGTTCCTTATGTGTCCCGCCCGGAAGGGGTCATTCCCGGTACGGTACAGAAGTACGCCACTTCGATGCCGTTTGGAACGGAGTTCTTCACCCTGCTGGTGCACAGCCGTGAAGGCCGGCCGGTGCACGTTTCCGGCAACGACGCAAACCCCCTGACCGGGCGTTCCTCCAACGTATGGGCAAATGCTTCCATACTCGATCTCTACGATCCCGACCGCTCCCAGTTTGTCCTGAATAACGGAGCTGAATCCTCGGTGGCGGCTTTCGCAGACGCATGGAAAGCGCTGGCGGAAAAGCACGCTGTCGATAAAGGCACGGGCCTGACCGTTCTCTCCGGGTCGTTTGCTTCTCCAACCCTCCATCGACTGCGACGGGAATTTCTGGACCGCTATCCATCTGCCCGATGGATCGCGTACGAACCCGTGGATGATGAAAATATCCGCCGGGGAATGGAAACCGCTTTCGGCCGGAACGTGCAGCCCGTGTACGATTTCAGCCGCGCCGATGTTATTCTCGCAATCGACGCCGACTTCCTGGGCACGGAAAGCCGCAGCCTGGCCAACGCCCGCAGTTTTGCCGGGCGCCGCCATGTGGTCAAGGAAACGGACGGCATGAACCGTCTGTACGTCGTCGAGAGTTCACTCACTCAAACCACGACCATGGCGGACCACCGGCTCGTGATGCCCGCTTCGCGGATGTTCGATTTCTTGCTCGCCGTGGCGGGTGAATTGCGCGGCATGGGTCTGTCAATCCCTGCCGAAAGCGTCACACCGAACATCCCGGAGACAGGGAAAAAATGGGTTGAGGCCGTGGCATCGGACCTGGTTCGCGCCGGGAAGTCCGCTCTCGTTCTGGCGGGGAGGAAACAGCCGCCGCACGTCCACGCCTTGGCCGCCGCCATCAATCAGGCATTGGGGAATACCGGGAGCACGGTCACGTACAAAGCGCCGCCGTTTACGCTTGCTTCCGATTCCGGTGAATTTGTCTCGTTGGTACGCGACATGAAAGCAGGGGCGGTGAAGACACTGGTTGTCCTCAACACCAACCCCGTGTACGCCGCTCCGGCCGACCTCGATGTCCGTGCGGCGATGGAAGCGGTGGAAACGGTGATCCAGCTTTCCTCCCATGTCGATGAGACATCGCCGTTTGCCGCGTGGCATGTACCCAGGCATCACTACCTGGAAAGTTGGGGAGATGTCGGCGGCATGGATGAATGTATCGGTGTCATACAACCCCTGATTGCACCGCTGTACCAGGGTATGAGCGTTGTCGAGCTCGCGGGGCTCCTCGCCACCGGTTCCATGCAGAAAGGGTACGATCTCGTTCGGGAGACATGGAAATCATTTTTACCGCCCTCTTCTTTCGAAAAGAAGTGGGAGAAAGTCCTGCACGATGGTCTCCTGCGACACGAAGTTCGGAAGGAGATGGTTCAACTCGATGCGGCAGCGGTTCGTTCCCTTCTGGCGGACACGAAACCGAAAGTTCCCTCCCTGTCTCCCCGCAATCTGGAAATTGTCTTCCAGCCTTCGCTTGCGGTATTCGACGGGCGCTTTGCCAACAACGGGTGGCTGCAGGAATTTCCCGATCCCGTGACAAAGCTGACGTGGGACAATGCTGCGGTGATGAGTCCCGGGACGGCGGAAGCGCTCGGCCTGGAGAACAACGACCTCGTGCGGCTTTCGTACGGGGGTAGGGAAATTGCCCTGCCGGTGTGGATTATGCCGGGCCAGGCGGATTTTTCCATCGGGGTAACGCTTGGTTACGGGAGGCAATTTGCCGGACGCATCGGAAGCAATGTGGGTGGAAACGCTTACCGGTTGCGAACATACGCAAAGCCCTTTATCGATACCGGCCTGAAACTTAGCAGCTCGTTGGGGAAACACGAACTGGCGTGCGTCCAGGATCATCACGGCCTCGATACGGAAAAAATTGCTCGCGAGGGTATCCGGCGTCGCCTTCCGCAGTTGATACGGGAAGCGACTCTCGATGAGTACCGCCGCAAGCCCGATTTCGTGGACGAAATCGCCGAGACGCCGGACTTGCAGAGCATGTGGGACGATCACGTGTACGACGAGGGTAACCAGTGGGGCATGGCCATCGATCTCAACGCCTGCATCGGCTGCGGCGCGTGCACCATCGCGTGCCAGAGTGAAAACAACGTTCCCATCGTGGGGAGGGAACAGGTGCTCAACGGACGGGAGATGCACTGGATCAGGGTTGACCGGTACTTCCACGGCGAAGTCGAGAACCCGGCGGTTCGCGTTCAACCGGTGGGCTGCATGCAATGCGAGATGGCGCCCTGCGAGCAGGTATGCCCTGTCGGCGCGACGTCGCACGATGAAGAAGGGCTGAACACCATGGCGTATAACCGCTGTATCGGCACGCGGTATTGCTCCAACAACTGCCCGTACAAGGTCCGGCGATTCAACTTCTTCAACTATACCAAGGACCTTCCGGAAATTGTGCAGATGGCACAGAACCCGGATGTCACGGTTCGCTTCCGCGGGGTCATGGAAAAATGCACGTACTGCGTGCAGCGGATTCAGCGGGAAAAAATCGCGGCCAAGCGCGAGGATCGCGAGCTTCGCGACGGCGACATCCGCCCGGCATGCGAGGAAACATGTCCGACCCGGGCGATCGTGTTCGGTAACATACTCGATCCGAACAGCCGTGTAACGCAATGGAAACGCCGGAGCCGTGACTACGCGTTACTTGGTGAATTCAATCTTCGGCCGCGCACGACGTACCTGGCCCGGCTGACCAATCCCAATCCTGAACTAACAGGGAAAGGCAACGAAACGTAACCGGTTTTCAATTTTCAGGTGAATAGACGTTGAACGATCAGGAAAATCAATCACCCGTTGCATCCGTTACGGCGGAATACCCTCCTGGTGGGGAGAGCCCTCTCATCACGGGGGGACACACATTCCGGTCCATTACGGAAAAAGTATGTAGCATTGTCGAGAAGAAACCCCCGTCCATGTGGTGGGTGCTGTTCGGCTTTGCCTCGTCCGGGACGCTGATCCTGCTGGGATCGCTGGGCTGGCTGGTGTGGGAAGGGACCGGCGTCTGGGGTCTGAACAATCCCGTCGGCTGGGGTTGGGCGATCGTGAACTTCGTGTTCTGGGTCGGTATCGGCCACGCCGGGACCTTGATTTCCGCAATTCTCTTTCTTCTCCGCCAGAAGTGGCGTACGTCCATCAACCGCTTCGCAGAGGCCATGACTATCGTGGCGGTCATCTGCGCTGGTATCTTTCCGGGATTCCACGTGGGACGATTCTGGGTGGCGTACTACCTTGCGCCGGTACCCAACCAGATGGGAGTGTGGCCGAACTTTCGCAGTCCCTTGCTGTGGGATGTCTTCGCGGTGGGCACCTATTTCACCGTTTCGCTCATGTTCTGGTACGTCGGAATGGTGCCCGATCTTGCCACGCTGCGCGACCGGGCAAAGACGAAAATCCGCCGGCTTGTGTTCGGGTTCCTGTCCCTGGGCTGGCGGGGCGGCAACCGGCAGTGGCAGCACTACGAGGTTGCCTATCTCCTGCTGGCGGGCCTGGCTACACCGCTCGTGCTTTCCGTTCACAGCGTCGTGAGTACCGATTTTGCCACCAGTCTCCTGCCCGGCTGGCACACGACCATTTTTCCGCCCTACTTCGTCGCCGGAGCCATCTTTTCCGGTTTCGGGATGGTATTGACGCTCACGCTCATCGCCCGTAAGGTTTACGGCCTCGAGAATATCATCACGATCGGCCACCTCGAGAAGATGAACAAGATCATCCTCGTGACGGGCAGCATGGTGGGCTACGCTTACATCATGGAATTCTTCATCTCGTGGTACAGCGGAAATATCTACGAGGTGTTCACGTTCGTGAACAGGGCTTTCGGAAACTACGCGTGGGCGTACTGGATCATGATGACGTGCAACGTCATCACCCCGCAGTTTTTCTGGTTCAAGAGAGTGCGGCGCAGCGTTCCAATGATGTTCGTCTTGTCGATATTCGTGAACATCGGCATGTGGTTCGAACGCTTCGTGATTACCGTAACATCCTTGTCCCGCGATTTTCTGCCTTCCTCGTGGGACTATTACGCGCCGACGCTGTGGGACATCCTCACGTTCGTCGGAAGCTTCGGATTATTCTTTACCCTCTTTCTTCTGTTCCTGAGGTTTTTGCCTGCGATTGCCATGTCAGAGG
Source organism: Bacteroidota bacterium (assembly GCA_027021285.1). Classification (GTDB taxonomy): domain Bacteria; phylum Bacteroidota; class Ignavibacteria; order SZUA-365; family JAADGX01; genus JAADGX01. The sequence continues at coordinate 6,300 of JALUUP010000173.1, forward strand.
TCAAAGGCGTTTTGCCCCAGGCCGACCCGCACCGTTCTGATGGCCCGGCGCAGTCGGAAGAAGCGGTAATCGAAGGAGCCGCGCCATGAAAACTCCACGGGCAATGATCGCGTCTTTCGATACTCCGGGCGGGCTTCTGCACGCCGCTGAGGAAGTCCGGGATAAAGGCTATACCCGTTTCGATTGTCATTCATCGTTCCCGATTCACGGCATGGATGACGCCATGGGCCTGAAAAGATCTCCCCTGGGCTTTATCGTGGGAGGTATGGCTGTGCTGGGCGCCGTTGTGGGAATGGGGCTCCAGGGATGGGTGACGACCGTGGACTACCCGTTGATTTTCAGCGGCAAACCGCTGTGGAGCTGGCAGGCGTATATCATCATCACGTTCGCGATGTTGGTATTATTCGGCGCTTTTGGAACGGTGCTTGGCATGCTCTTTCTGAACCGGCTTCCCCGTTGGCACCATCCCTTGTTCACCTCCGACCGGTTTGCCAGTGTCACCGATGACGGGTTCTTTATCAGCATCGAAGCCGATGATCCCAAGTTCGACCCGGAGCAGACCGCGGCGTTTCTCGCTTCCATCGGAGGAAAGGATATCGAAACAATCGAAGGGGAGGCGCGATGAGAGCAAGAACCTTCCTCCGTAAACATTCGCCGGGCTTTCAGGCGATGGTGATTGTTGTGGCGCTCGTAGTATTTTCCTCGGGGTGCGGACGAGGGTCGCGCTCCGACAAGCCTCCGATTCATCCGAATCCCAACATGGACACGCAGGAGAAGTACAAGGCGCAATCTGAAAGCCGCTTCTTTCCCGACGGCGCCACCATGCGTACACCCGTGGAACATACGGTTGCGCGCGGACAGTTGCGCGAGGACGACGCCTATTACCGGGGGAAGCTGGAAAACGGCGCGTTTATCAACACCTCGCCGCTGAACGTCACCGACGAAGTGCGTGCCCGCGGGAAGGAGCGCTTCATGATTTTTTGCAAGCCGTGCCACGGCATCAACGGCGATGGAAAGGGGAAGATCCTGGAATACAAGTATCCCATTCCGCCGACATCGTTTTACGATGAAAAAGTGAAAAACATGCCGGACGGACAGATTTTCGACGTCATCACGAACGGAATTCGGAACATGCCTTCCTACCGACAACAGGTTCCGGTGTACGATCGCTGGTGCATTATCGCGCACATCCGGTCCTTGCAGGAACGGGGTTTATCCGCACCGGACACTCTTGCCACCGTCGCTCCTCATCAAAATGAACCGGGACAATGATACAATTTGATTCCAGCACGTTTACGCTTTCCCGAACAGGATCATTACAGAGGATCTTCCTTGTCAGCGGGGTCATCGGTCTGGCGCTTAGCGTTGTAGCGTGGTTCGCGGACAGTCAACACCTGTACCAATCGTACCTGGTGGCGTTCGCGTTCTGGACAACGCTTGCCCTGGGGATGCTTTTCTTCACCATGTTGCACCATGTGACAGGAGCGGTATGGGGACTCGTCATCCGCCGCTCCTCCGAGGCAATGATGACGGTGTTTCCATTGCTGCTCCTCTTCTTCATTCCCGTCGTCATCGGTTCGCACGACCTTTTTCACTGGACGCATGAAGAGGCGGTACGGGAAGATTTTCTCTTGCAGTGGAAAGCCCCGTACCTGAACTTCACGTTCTTCGTAGTACGCGGCGTTCTGTTCTTCGCCGTCTGGATTGCACTGGCCGTGTTTTTGAACCGGTACTCGCTTGCGCAGGACACCGGCGCGGACCCTGGCGCGGCTCGTCGAATGCGCTACCTCAGCGCAGCGGGAATAGTCCTGTATGCGATCAGCTCAACCTTCGCCGCTTTCGATTGGCTCATGAGTCTTGAGCCCCACTGGTACTCGACAATTTTCGGTGTGTACATTTTCGTAGGTGGATTCCTGGCCGCGCTGACGTTCATGACCCTGTTCTTCTTGTTCCTGCGAAGCAAGGGCGCGATGGGGAACGTCGTGACGCGCGAGCATTACCACGACCTGGGACGAATGATTTTTGCGTTCACCGTGTTCTGGGCGTACATCGCCGGATCCCAGTACTTCCTGATCTGGTACGCGAACATTCCCGAGGAAACGTCGTGGTTCCTGACCAGGTGGAACGACGGCTGGAAGACTGTCAGTCTTGTTATCATCATTTTCCATTTCGCGGTTCCATTCGTCGTGTTGGTGTTCCATTCCACGAAACAGAACCTGAAAGTGCTTGGAACAGTTGCCGGGATATTGCTGGTTATGCATTACGTCGATATGTACTGGATCGTAATGCCGAACTTCACGGAGAACGTACAGCTCTCCTGGATGGACCTGGTGACATTCGTGGGTATCGGAGGCTTGGTAATGTGGAGGTTTATCATACGGTATGCACGTTCCCCGCTCGTTCCGGTCAAGGATCCGAAGTTGCGCCAATCCATCGAGCACCGTGTGTGAGAGTCCGAATCACGCTGATACCGATATGTTGAAAACTCACGCAATAGGTTTGAACTCACGGGAGGAAGCAACGGGCGAAGTCGCATGTTTTCATTGCGGCGACCCCTGCCCGTCCGACGCGATTGCCATCGGCGAGAAGCGATTCTGTTGTCACGGCTGCAAAACCGTGTACGAGCTTCTCCACGAGAAGGACCTCTGTCGTTATTACAGCGTGGACGGGACGAACCATGGCGTGAAGCCCCCTGACGCCGTCAGCCGCCGATTCGAATTTCTCGACGATCCCGTGGTCATCGACCAACTGTGCGACTTCGCCGACGGCAGGCGGCGGGTCGTAACGTTCCGCGTTCCCGGAATGTATTGCAGCTCGTGCATTTGGCTTCTGGAGAAACTGAACAAGCTTCATGCGGGTGTGCTTTCATCCCGCGTTGATTTTCTGCGAAAGGAACTGAGGATTGTATTCAACCCGGATTCGATATCTCTCCGTGATCTCGCGGTCCTCCTGGCTTCCATCGGGTACGAGCCCTCGATAAATCTCGAATCCGTAGCGAAGCGGCGCAATCGGTTCACTGACAAGAAGCTGTACTACAAGGTCGGCGTGGCCGGATTTGCGTTCGGTAACGTCATGCTTCTCTCGTTTCCGCATTACCTTGCCGGAGAAGGAGGACTGGACCCCTCGTTCCGGAAATTTTTCGGCTACATCTGCCTGGCGCTCTCCCTGCCCGTGTTGGTTTACTGCGCTTCTGATTATTTCAAGTCCGCGTGGACCGGTCTGAAACAACGCTTCCTCAACATCGACGTTCCCATCGCCCTCGGCATCATCGTCTTGTTTGGAAGGAGCGCCTACGATATTGTGAGTGGTTCCGGCGCGGGATTCCTGGATTCCTTCACCGGCCTGGTTTTCTTTCTCCTGATTGGACAAGTGTTCCAGAAAAAGAGCTTCGACGCGCTGACGTTCGATCGTGATTACCGGTCGTTTTTTCCGTTATCCGTCACGGTCAGGAATGGATCATCGGAGAAGAGCATACCCTTAACGAGATTGAAGGTCGGTGACAGGATCATCGTGCGAAACCACGAGATCGTCCCGGCGGATGCCGTTGTGATTCGCGGCGAGGCCGGTATTGATTACAGCTTTGTGACCGGCGAGTCGGATGTTGTTCCACAGAAAAGCGGTGATGTTATTTACGCCGGGGGTCGCCAGGTCGGCCAGGCCATCGAGTTGGAGGTCGTGCGGACGACCGAGCAAAGTCACCTGGCGAAGTTGTGGCAGAACGATGTTTTCAACAGTTCCGGACAGTCGCGCCTGACAAGGGCGGTGGACAGTGTCAGCAAGTATTTTACCGCCGCCGTCCTGGCCGTTGCCGCCGTGTCGGGTGCGTACTGGTACGTGCATGATCCATCGCTGGCGCCGCTGGTCGTTACTGCCGTGCTGATCGTGGCGTGTCCGTGCGCTCTGGCGCTGTCCACGCCGTTCACGTTCGGTTCAGCCCTGCGGTGGTTCGGGAAAACGCATGTGTACCTGAAGAATACCGACGTGGTGGAATCCCTTGCTAACGTCGATACCATTGTGTTCGACAAGACCGGCACACTGACGCAAACGGGTTCTTCGCGTATTCATTACCACGGCGATGAACTCTGTTCGCGCGAGAAATCCATGATCGCGTCGGTTTTGTATCACTCCACACATCCGCTCAGTCGAAGGATCCTCAAGGAACTTGACGGCGTGGAGCGGTTGCCGGTTTCAGGTTTCGAGGAAGTGCCGGGCAAAGGGGTGAGTGGAGTAGTCGGAGGCGTGGAGGTCAAAGCTGGTTCGGCGTCGTGGGTGGGTTTCCCGGAAGACAAGGAGACGCGTGCGCTGCCGTCCGCCGTGTACGTGACCATTGGAAATGCGAAGAATGGGCGGTTCAGCATCATCGGAAAGTATCGGCAAGGGGTAGAGGAGCTCGTGCAGTCACTGCGAAAACAGTACCGGCTGCTGGTGTTGTCGGGCGACCATGAATACGACCGTTCCTACCTGGAAAAACTCTTCGGCGACGACACAAAAATGCTTTTCCGGCAAACACCGGAGAATAAGCTCGCTCTTGTGCAGGGACTGAAAGACGAAGGTCGCCGCGTGCTCATGATCGGCGACGGACTGAACGACGCCGGGGCGTTGAAAGCCGCCGATGTCGGTATCTCCGTGGCTGAAGATGTGAACACGTTTGCACCCGCTTGCGACGGGATTGTGGATGCGGAACATTTTCCGCGGCTGGACAGGTACATGACATTCGCGCGCGCAAGCTATATCGTCGTGATGGTGAGTTTCGGTATATCGTTTTTATACAACCTCGCGGGGCTGAGTTTTGCCGTCGCCGGCATGTTGTCGCCGCTCGTGTCGGCAATTCTCATGCCGGTCAGCTCTGTGACCATTGTCGCATTCGCGTTACTGGCCACGTCCATTGCGGCAAAGCGGGTCGGGCTGGTGGAAAGATGACCGTTCTTTACGTTCTCATCGGTTTCAGCTTGTTCGTGGCCTTGATTTTTCTCGCTCTTTTCATCTGGTCGGTAAAGAGCGGGCAGTATGAAGACCGTTATACGCCGTCGGTGCGTATGCTGTTCGACCAGGATGACACGGGTGAAACCAAGATTGATCGTGAGATACAGAAAACAGGAGAAGAGAGTAATGGAACTTGAAACCTTCCGTTATGACAATAAGATTGTCCGGATGTTTTTCATCGCCACGGTGTTCTGGGGCATCGTCGGGTTCCTGGTCGGGTTGACGATAGCGCTCCAGTTGCCGATACCGGGATTGAATCTCAGCGCCGGAACCGCCTTCGGACGTCTGCGGCCTCTCCATACGAACGCGGTGATCTTCGCTTTCGTGGGCAACGGCATGTTCGTGGGGTACTACTACATGATTCAGCGGCTGCTGAAAGCGCGGAATTACAGCGACTTGCTGTCGCGCATCCACTTCTGGGGCTGGCAGCTCATCATCGTGGCGGCCGCCGTCACGTTGCTGGCGGGCTATACGACGTCAAAAGAATACGCGGAGCTGGAATGGCCGATCGACATTGCCATCGCCGTCGTGTGGGTGATCTGGGGCGTCAACATGCTGGGAACCATCCTGAAGCGGCGCGAGAAACACCTGTACGTCGCCATCTGGTTCTTCATCGCAACGGTAGTTACGATTGCGGTTCTTCACATCGGGAACTCGATCGAGGTTCCGGTGAGCTTCCTCAAGAGTTACCCGGTGTACGCAGGTGTCCAGGACGCGCTGGTCCAGTGGTGGTACGGGCACAACGCGGTGGCGTTTTTCCTTACCACTCCCATTCTGGGCTTGATGTATTACTACCTGCCCAAGGCCGCCAACCGCCCCGTCTATTCCTACAAGCTTTCCATTATTCATTTCTGGGCGCTCATTTTCATCTATATCTGGGCCGGTCCGCACCACCTGCTGTATTCTCCCACGCCGGGTTGGGCACAATCACTCGGCACTGCCTTTTCCATCATGCTCCTGGCGCCGTCCTGGGGTGGGATGCTGAACGGGTTATTGACGTTGCGCGGGGCGTGGGATCGCGTGCGGGAGGATCCCGTCTTGAAATTCATGGTGGTCGCCGTGACGGCATACGGCATGGCGACCTTCGAGGGGCCGACACTTTCGCTGAAAAACGTGAATGCCCTGTCGCATTTCACCGATTGGACGATCGCCCATGTTCACGTGGGAGCGCTGGGCTGGAACGGGTTCCTGCTTTTCGGCATGCTGTATTGGCTCGCGCCCCGTCTTTACCAGACAAAACTCTATTCCATCAAATTGGCGAACTGGCATTTTTGGATCGGGACGCTGGGTATCCTGTTCTATGTCGTTCCCTTGTATTGGGGTGGAATTACGCAGGGATTGATGTGGAAGCAATTCACTCCGGACGGTATGCTCCTGTACCCGAATTTCCTGGAAACGGTGCTTCAAGTCAAACCCATGTATCTCATGCGTATCGTGGGAGGGACATTGTACCTCGCAGGTGCTTGTATCATGGTCTATAATATTTTCAAGACGGTGAAACAGGGAGTCTTCCTGCCTGAAGAAGAGGCCCAGGCGCCGCCGTTGCGCGCCCTGCACAACGAGGAAAAAAAGACGTACTGGGGACACAAGTGGCTGGAAAGCCGTCCTATCCAGTTTACCCTTCTTACGACTGTGGCCATCCTCATCGGTACCGTCGTTGAGAACATCCCCGTGTTCGTGGTTGAGTCCAATATCCCCACCATTGCAAGTGTCAAGCCATACACACCGCTGGAGCTGGAGGGTCGCGACATCTACATCCGCGAGGGGTGTGTCGGCTGTCATTCCCAGATGATACGGCCGTTCCGCTCCGAGACCGAGCGGTACGGGGAATACAGCAAGGCCGGTGAGTACGTGTACGATCATCCCTTCCTGTGGGGTTCGAAACGAACCGGTCCCGACTTGCAGCGCGTGGGAGGAAAATACCCTGACGCGTGGCATTACAATCACATGAACGATCCCCGGTCCATGTCCCCGGGATCCATCATGCCTTCGTATCCCTGGCTGCTGGTCAATACACTGGATTACTCGTCCCTGCCGGAC
>JALUUP010000174.1 GCA_027021285.1 Bacteroidota bacterium
TATCGTGTCAACGTGAGCATTGGCAGCGGCTATTCCTACTACATCACCTCGCTCGAAATGAACAGCATGAACAAGCACTCGTTCAATGCTACCGCGAAGATCATGTGGCAGCCTGAACACCTGCTGCGGGTTGGAATCGAGTCGGGGTACCTTCCCCTCTATACCCTCGAAAGAAAGAACTTCCGCTCGAAATCCGGAACAACGGACGTTGCAATATCGCTCGACGCCGTACCCGTCATGCTTGTTTTCGCGATGGAGTTATACCCCGGTTTTGAAGTCAGCGCGGGACTTGGCGGCATGATCCTCTATTCATCGATGGAGTCGTTTGATAACAAGGTCGTGAGCTCAAGCTGGAGCAACGGGGTGGCGCTTGGTGTTGGCTGGATGACCCCGGTTGCTGAAAAGGTCCATGTCGGCGGCGAAGTGAAATGGTACAACATCGCCAAGATCGAAGACTCCGCTGTTGTTGTGCAGGTGGCCCTGAAATACAATCTCCTCTCGTATTAGGCCGGATGTGGTTGTCGTAACGTACTGAACCCGGAGAAATCGTTTGGTCTGGGATGACTTCGCATACTTGTGCTCTCGCGGCAGAAAGCCTGCCGAATAAGTCAAGTATCAGTTATTCGTTGTTATTTCGCGGGAGAGATCGAAGGAGCAGTTTTCGCAGAAAGACAGGAGGCAATCGGCCAGGCTTGTGAAGTATTCATGACTCGTGTTGTCTTTGATTTGCTTTGCAAACGGTGCGACCCATGGCAGAAGAATCTCCTCAAGGAATGATTCGGATAACGAGTTCACTTCTAAGGCGTTATCAAGTGCGCCGTTTATGAGAAATGTTGCTTCATTCGAGACAAGGTAATACATGAACTCGAGTTCGGCGGAAATGTGGTCGGGAAGATCCTTGAAGTCTTTGCTCTTGGTAAGACCGGCCATGATGTAGTAATCCATGGTCTTCAGAGTTGAATCTCCCATGAGCCTGCCTTCTTCCATGTAGAAGGAACCGTACGGCGGCGCAATGGTGCCGAAAGGACCGATGAACAGCCGCGTGAACTCGACGGCCAGTTTCTGGTAGTCCGCCGTCGCGATACGATCTGACATCATCCTTGCGTGTTCCGCTGCGCGTTTGTCAACGGATTCGAGAAAGCCGATGATGTCGCTGAAGAGAGCCGCATCGGATTGGATAGAGCTGGAGGGAAAAAGAAAAAGAGATGAGAGCGAATTGAACGCACTCGCTCTCATCTCCTCGCGTTGGATTACTTTGTCGTGAAGCACGGGCTCAGGATGTCATGAAATCGCGTATGTAATAAACGTTCGGCTTCGTGCCATCTTCGCCCGCTTGCAGAAACTCTCCTTTGTTGTTCTTCAATCGCTTTCCCTGGTATTGGGTTACAAGCCGCCGGACTTCGCTGTTGGGATCGTCCATGTCGCCAACGGTACGGGCTTGTGCGGGACAGGATTCCACGCACCAGGGCTTTTCATTTTCCTTAATCCTGTGGTAACAGAACATGCATTTCTCGACCTTCCCTGCCCTGCGAACACTGTTGTACGTGACACCGGTGTACTCGTTCAGGTCGGGCGGAATAGCACCGGCTTTATCGGAGGTCTGTTTCCCGGAAGCTGTACAGCCAGGGATTAGTTCCTTCGTATCGCGCCAGAACGGATGAACATCTTGATTAAAGAAGTTGAAACTGACGACGCTGTACTTGGCGCCTTCTTTGTCAACGTCTTGGACGCTGAACGGGCAATGTACCTGGCATTGACGACAACCGATGCAGTTGTCCGTCTTGTGAAGCGTGAGCCCCTCAGGGCTTTTGTAGAGCGCCTTTGTGGGTTGGCCCAGGCAGAATTCGATACATGGCGCGTCCGTGCAGTGGTTGCAAAGCACCGGCAGGAACTTGTACTTCGGGTTCATGTAATCGCCGCTGGTCTCAGCGTAGTAATCCGCCCAGTTGAACGTCTGTCCGTTCTTCCTGTTCTCGGTGTTGTTTTCCGTTTTGCAGGAAAGAGCACATGCACCGCACCCGACGCATTTTCTCAAGTCTATGACCATTGCAAGCTGCATGATTTTCTCCTGTTGATTACCTGGTTACGGTGAATTTTTGTGTCTTGACGAAATCGCCGGATATCATTTTGCAGAAGTACGTCCCCGGCGGCACGCTGTTGAGATCAATGTTGACGATATGGGTGCCGGCGTCATATCGAGCCTGCGATATCCGTCTGATTCGTACACCAATGCTGTTATACAGTTCGATGGTAACAGTGGCAGCTGTTGACGTGTAAACAGACACATGCGCTTGATCGGCAGTAGTCGGATTTGGATAGACAAGTCCAAGGTCGAAATCCACGGGGGTCTGTTCGGGTTTGACCGAGGTGACTTTCTGAATATCAACACCGAAGAATCCTCCGTTCCTCGCCGAGCTTCCTGATAAGCGCTCATATTCTTCGGGTATGAAATCATTGTTATTCTTTCCCCGCGGGACAGCTTTCTTGTAATCCTTGGCCGCAACCTTTCCGTATGCCCAATGTCCCTGTCCGTAACACTTCGTGACGACCCCCGGCGGAATACCAGGCCATACCCGTGCAACTACTGTAAATTGGGTGACGGGAGACTTGACGGTAACGGTATCACCGTCTTTGATTCCCAGGTTCTTCGCGTCAGTCGGATTGATTTTCAAAACATCTTCCCACCGCGAGTCGCCGGGATCAACGAGCTTGAGCTCGTTGTACCAGTTCGTGTTCTGGCTTCTCCCTTCGCGGTTGAGCCGGGATTTGTAATCAACGAAATCGAAGGGGTACAGTCCTTTGCTTCCGATTCGCAGCGGCGGTTCGTAATGTGGAACGAACGCAAGGTCTCCCTTCGCCAGGTAATTGCACGCGGTCAACACTTCGTCGATGGTCTTGGAGTGCTTGTCAGCATGTGCTTTCAGCGCTTTCTTGAGGGTTTCACTGTAGAACTCGAATTTCTTTGTTACCGTATGCATGTCGCCCCAGGACTCACGGAAGACCTTTTCCGCCGAGTTGACGATTCCGATTTTCTTGAAGTTCTCCCATCCACCGATAGTGTCGTAGGCTGGTTTTGCAAAGATTTTTGCCGCGTACTCGGTAAATTCTTTTTCGTTCGTCGGTTTTGCTCCCGAATCAGGGTCGGCGAATTCAGTTTTGTAGAAATCGAGAAGGTTGGTAAAACCCTTCTGGGCGAGTTTCTCTGCAAGAAGCCAGGGGATTTCCGATTCGTCCGCCCGCACGTCCCAGAGGCGCTCGACAACGGGTTGCTGGATCGAGAAGAAGCCGTACCTGTTTCCCATGTTGCTGCTGACGGATAACTTTTCCGCCGCGCTGAACGCGGCCGGGAGCACGATATCGGCGAACTGGGTCATCTCCGAGGCGTTCGTGGTAATGTGGACGTAGAACGGGATCTTCGCCATCGCCTTGTCCCACAAATCCGTCTGGTAGCCGGAAAAATTGTGATTGACCCAGTACCCGATGGCAAGCTTGATGTCGTACGGGTCTTCGTCGATGATCGCCTGTGCGGTTCGGTTGGTGACGACACCTCCTCCGCTCTTGCCTTTTTTCATCGCCGGAAATTCCAGGTACCCGCGCTGGTCGATTTTCTTGTTCGCGAGACCTGTTTTTGCAACCTCGTCCTCGTAGGATGAGTACGACGGGAATTTACCCGTGCTTACCTTCGGAGGATACAATGTCCCGCCTTCGTTGTCCGCGGATCCGAGCAGACCGTTCAACGCGTGAATAGCCATTGCGGTGTAACCGCCTCTTGGAGACATGCAAGCGCCCGGACCCAGCCATACGGCGACATTCGGAGCAGCCTCGGCCATCTTCGTCGCGGCATCGATGATTTTGCTGACGGGGATGCCGGTAATACGCGCGGCCCATGCGGGCGTCCGGTCTTTGAGTTCAAGGTTCCACCATTTGACCAGGCCGTTTGTGTGTTTCTCCTGGAACGCGGATTCGTTGACGGTCTGGCCGGCGACGAACTTGTTGACGCCGTCGGTGAAATCTCCGACGAATTCTTTGTACCATAAACCTTTTGTAAGAATAACATGCGCGAGCGCGCTTGCCAGCGCCCCGTCTTCTCCGGGTTTAACAGCCAACCATGAATGGGACTTCAACGCGGAGGGACTCATCCTGGGATCAACGGTAATAAGGTGCCCGTTATCGACAACCTTGTAAATCCGGTTGATGATGTTTGGAAGCTGCCTGTTGGAAGAGAGGGGATCGGTGCCCCACAGTACCAGGCACTTGGTGGCGTCGAGGTCGTACGACCTGTAGCTCCAATGCCCCTCGGTGTAATAGGGTCCGAATTTCTCCGCCTCCGCGCAGTTCGCGCTGTGCGAGATAGCATTTGGAGAACCGAATATTTTCGGTATTCCATAGTAAATAATGTTTCTCAGGTACGGAGAGTACCGGCCCCGGAGAAGCAGGAATTTATGCGTCTCCTTGTTGTTCCGTAACTCCATCATCTTCGTCGCGATTGTATCCAACGCCTCATCCCATGTGATGGGTACGAATCCCGGATCGATACCCCGTCCTTTCTGGGTACTTGTTCTCTTCATCGGGACCTTGATCCTGTCCGGATCGTAGAGCTGCTGAACAAGAAGATGTCCCTTCGGACAAACATATCCGTGGTTGACCTTGGAGTTCGGGTTCCCGCGTACTTTGGAGGCTCTTCCGTTCTGGACAAAGATCTCGATGGCGCACCAGGCCGTGCAGCCTTGGCACGTCGTCGGGATCCACTTGCCGGCAACAGAAGACGTGAAATTTTTCACGTCGGACTTCTCAAAGGCGCGGAGAGTCGTGTGCGACATCATACTGAGAGCCGAAACCGAGATGGCTCCCGCCTTCAGGAATTTCCGTCGGCTGAGAGGCTTTCTTGATAATGTAGTAATGGGACTTTTCATATGGTTACCCATCTTGATAGTGGAGTGATAGGGGTTGTGAGTTCGGGGTTGGAAAAAGTTATTGAGAAGGATTGAAAAAGCTCGGAGTCGGCACGGAAACAAAGATCGCCGATGGTATCTCCAAGTGGAATGAGGGGGTGTAGCTTTTCGAGAGAATCGTTTCCTTGCATGTCGGGCGTACTCTCTTTTTAATCCTTAGAAAGGATTGGCGATTGGTGCTCCGTTGTTGTGGAAGATAAATCGAGGCCCCCGGATTCGATCTATCGGTTCTGAAGACAATATAATATTAAATGGTAAATACTACAATAGCGTTAAAAAAAGCGACGGAAAGAAATTTAGTTAAAAATAATGTTTTATATCATACATAGTCCTGTTTGTAAATATTATGTTTCCGTGAAGAATGCGTATCGACGCAGCGTCCACGGGTTGGCAATGAGAGCGACGGCCGTGGAACAGGGGGTCACAGTTGCTTCACGGCAGCTTGGGAAGCTGTTTGCAGGAATACGCGATCCTGCTATTTTAGAAATCGAAATGCTTTCCCGTCTTGATATTCGAACGATCGATATCACCGTGTTCGCGATTGCCAACCTGGTGAACGTTCTCCTGGCCGTAATGTTCGTGTGCCGGGCGCAAGGCATGGGAAAGGCCGAGCAGGTCCTGGGCCTGGTTTTTCTTGTCCTGGTCATCCCGGTGGCCCTGGCCGCCATTCGTAATTTCGCCAGCGGGCGTGATTGGTGGACGGTTGTTCTTCCAACATTGCTCGTGCTGTTTGGCGTCGTCGAGCTGGTGTTGGACGTTATTCTGAAATCGGATTTTCGCGTTACCCGTTGGTTGTGGCCGTACATTGTGTTGTATTACCTTGCCTTGCTTGGCATGGTCGGATATTCCTTCCTCGCGGGAAGAACGTTCGGTTTCATCACCCTCTCCACGTACTTCCTGAATCTCTTCGCCACGTGGTATTCATATGGCAAGGTGGGACATGGATGATAATGCGGGAATGGGATATCCAAGTAGATTCGCGATTCGTTGGCAGGGATATCAAGGAGGGGGGTAATCGTGAACCGGCAACAGGTCAATTTTTCATTCACCGCGCGTAGCGTTCGGTTTATACTGGTTGCGCTGGCCATGGGGTTTATCGGAGTGTATGTGGCTGTCGCTTTGAGTCGCGTTGCGTACCCGTACGAGCTGGAATGGATGGAAGGAGGAGTTCTTGAACACGTGGCACGGTTGGTGTCGGGGAAGGATCTGTACGTGGAACCGTCCCTCGAATTCACGCCTTTTGTTTACACACCCCTATACTATTACGTGAGCGCCGGGTTTGTCGAGGTCTTCGGCCCCGGTTTCTTCCCTCTTCGTCTTGTATCGTTCCTGGCGTCGCTGGGAAGCATGGTTGTTTTGTTCGGTTTCGTCCGAAAGGAAACGGGTTCGGCGGTCCTGGGCGTCTTGTCGGTGGGTCTCTTTTCCGCCGCCTTCAAAATCAGCGGTGCGTGGTATGATATTGCCCGCGTCGATTCCCTTTTTATCTTGCTCCTGCTGGCAAGCGTGTACGTTGTCCGCTTTTCCCCGTCCTTTCGCGGGTTGTTGCTTGCAGGCGCGCTCATATCCCTCTCTGTCCTGACAAAACAGATTGCCGTTGTCGTTGGCGTGGCCATGAGCGTGTACAGCATCGTGTTTCTGCCCAGGAACGTGCGGTTCGTCTATCCCCTCGCCGTGATTATTATAGCGGGATCTCTCACGCTGGTATTGAACCGGGTCAACGACGGTTGGTTCTGGTACTACGTGTTCGAACTTCCGCGACAACACCCGTTGAGCATGAAAAGACTGTTGGGGTTCTGGATACAGGACATGGGAATGTTGACCGTCGCGTTCAGCGTATCCCTGGTGTACCCCGTCTCGCTGCTCCGTGGAAGGAATTGGAAAAAAGCCGGGTTCTACGCTTTGCTGATGACCGGCATGGTTGGTGCGTCGTGGATTGCCCGCATGCATACGGGAAACTATAGCAATGTTCTGATCCCCGCTTTTGCCGTCACCGCTCTTGTTTTTCCACTCGGATTGCGGGCGTTGGTACCGGATGTCTTTTCCGGCGCCCGTACGGACGGAGCGGGATCGGAAAAGCGTTTTGCGTTGTCCGATTACCTGGTGGTGTTTGTCTGTATCGGCCAGTTCGTCAACCTGGTTTACAATCCCTTCGCACAGGTGCCGTCCGCGGAAGACAGAATCGCCGGCGACAACCTCGTTCGAAAAATCGAGAAAATTGATGGAGACGTGTTCATTCCCTGTCACGGGTACCTTTCCATCCTGTCCGGCAAGAAATCCTATGCGCATGTCATGGCGCTGTCGGACGTTATTCGAAGCGAGGACATCGTGCAAAGAAAGCGTTTGATGGAGCAACTTGCGGGCGCGTTCCGGAGACAAGAATTCAGCGCTGTTATACTTGGCGGAGAAGACCGGTTGGGAATGAAACATGAAGTCGAACGGTGGTATCTTTTACAGGGCAGGGTTTTCAAAGATGGCGATGTATTTTATCCTGTAACGGGGGCGTTATGGCGCCCGGAATATCTTTACGTTCCTGGGATTGAATGAGTCGCGGGAGCGCGGAATCCCGCGGGAACGAATCCGGTTTCTAATAGTCATTCCACGAAGCAAAAGGAGTATCATGATTCGAAAACGCATTCTGGTTTGGTGGCTGGTCATGGGCCTGGTGACGGCGATTGCTTTCATCATCCCTGCCGGCAAGCTCATCCTGTTGGTAATCGGTTGGTGGCTGGCCTGGCCGATCCTGTCGCGGGGCAGTCTTGTGCCCTACGTGTCGGGTTCCGTTTCGTTTTCCGAGTTCAAGCGGGAGTCGAACCGGATCATCTTAGGACTGGTTGTTTTCGTCCTTGCCGTGACGCTGGTTGGAGCGCTGATCATCACCCGCCCGGACCTGAAACCTTTCGTTCCCTCGAGCACGCTGACGAACGCGATCGTCGCCGTGCAATTCATCGTTGTGACGGTGCAGGCAGTGTACTTCTGGGTGCGCCAGCCCGAATGGCTCATCAGAAAAGAGAAGGAAAGCGCATGAAACATGAAAAACGGTTCAACGACGCCATAGAACGCCTGCGCTCCTCCGAACGCACCGAACTCCTCGAAGTGGACCGGGTGGTTGACCTGTGCCTGGAAGGGATCGCGCCTGCCAGCGTTCTCGACGTGGGCACGGGCAGCGGGTTGTTCGCGGAGGCGTTCGCCCTGCGCGGCCTGGAGGTAACCGGCCTGGACCCCAACTCCGAGATGCTCGATACCGCGCGCAGTTTCGTGCCGGGCGGAACATTCGTGGAAGGAACGGCCGAGGACATCCCCTTCCCTGACGACTCCTTCGATCTCGTGTACCTCGGTCATGTTTTACATGAAACGGACGACACGCTGCTGGCGCTCCAGGAAGCCCGGCGGGTAGCCCGCGCCAGGGTCGTGGTTCTCGAGTGGCCGTATCGCGATGAGGAAAACGGTCCCCCGCCCGCACACCGGTTGAAGGAAGAAACCGTGACGCAACTGGCCCACGAAGCCGGATTCAGACACGTGGAGACCATGCATCTTTCTCACATGGTGCTGTTCCGGTTTGAGGATTGAGAAATCAGACCACGGACGACGGATAGGATTTGGAATTTGAAAATTGAAATTTGAGATTTTTAAGAGCTGGCGAATTATTTAAGGTTCATCGGAAGCTGAATGCTAAGGGAAGTGGCGAATTACTGGATTCCCGCTTTCGCGGGAATGACGCCGACTACCCTACAGATCACGCATGAGAAGAACCGGGACTTTTGACTTGAATCAGACCAAGGAAAACGTTCGAACGTTATAACGTTATAACGTTCCAACGTTCTAACGTTCTAACCAAATCTCCGCAATACTCCAAAATCCAAAATCGAGAATCGAAAACCCCCTCGTCTTACAAAGTCCTAAATTGGCGAATACCCGCGAAATACGAGCTACGCTCCGACCCTTATTTCACGGAGGGAAAACCAAGCCTTAGCGCAAGGTCGTTGCGCGCCCGCGCGAACGTTTCCAGGCATTCCGGGCAGAATTTCCATTCCTTCGCATCCACGCGTTCCACATTCGTGGAAGGACCCATGACACAAAACGGCATGTAGCAATGCCGCAACCCGTACAAGTGGCCCAGCTCGTGCACTACTTCCTTGCGCAGGCGCTGGAAGAGGATATCCGGATTGGGGGGGAGTCCGTAGAATGATTCAAGCAAGCGGCAGATGGAAACGATCCCAGCTCGCCCACCGAGTTGCGCTTCGCCGAAAACGAAGGTCAACACCGGGATGAACAGGTCGTACTCGGTAAGAACCAGCAGTTTATGGTGGGAGTCCGGTCGCGCTTTTAGAACCTGCTCCCAGATACGGGTGGCATTATATTGGTGGCGGGCGGGATCGTAGGCGTTGTTCAACGAGAAAGAGAACAGACTCTCGAGGCTGTGGAGATTGAACTCGAGGGCCAACCATTCGCGAAGCGCGATCAGTAATTCATGCTGGGAAAAATTCAGCGTGAATATTTCCAACTGCGCGCTCACGGTCGCTGCAATCCGTACCGCTTGATCTTGTTGTACAGGGTCACCCGGTCAATTTTCAACGCATGGGCGGCGTGGGAAATATTCCATCCGTACTTGTCGAGCACGTGTGCGATGTGTCGTTTTTCCACCTCGGCAAGGGCGTCGTGGTCGCTCGATACGGATCGCTCCAGCGACATGGGCAGATCCTCCGGACGGATAGCGGGTGGCGTTCCGACCACCATGGCCCGCTCGATGGCGTTCTCGAGCTCGCGAACGTTTCCCGGCCACTCGTATCGTACCAGGATGTCCAGGGCTTCGGGCGAAATTTCCCGTATGGGTTTGTTCATCGCCAGCGCGTACGTCTTCAGGAAGTGATTGGCCAGGAGCGGGATGTCGCTGCGTCGTTCGCGAAGCGGGGGGAGGTAAATAGAGAAAACATTGATGCGATAGTACAAGTCCTCGCGGAACGTCCCTTCCGCCACCGCCGCTTCCAGGTTCTTGTTTGTGGCGCAGATGACGCGGAAGTCGGACGTGATGATCTTGTTGCCGCCTACGCGCGTAAACTGCTTCGTCTCGAGGACGCGCAGGAGCTCGACCTGCGTTTTCATGCTGATGCTGGCGATTTCGTCCAGGAAGAGCGTGCCGCCGTCGGCGATCTCCAATTTCCCCTTTCGCGTCTGGTGGGCGCCGGTGAACGCGCCTTTTTCATGCCCGAACAGCTCGCTCTCCAGGATGGATTCGGCCAGGGCGCCGCAGTTCACATCGACGATGGGAAAAAAGCGCCGGTCGCTGTGGTGGTGAATGGCGCGGGCCACGAGTTCTTTGCCCGTTCCACTTTCTCCGTGAATGACAACAGTCGAATCGGTGGCGGCCACGGTCTTGATCAGCTCGCGCACCTTTTGCATGGCTTCGCTTTCGCCGATGAGCTGGTCGCCGGCGGTGAGATCGGAAATCTTTTCACGAAGCCGGACGTTCTCCCGGGCGAGCTGCTTCTGGCGAATGGCGTTGCGGACCAGCCGGCTCAGATTGTCCGGATCAAAAGGTTTTGTGACGTAATCAAACGCCCCCGATTTGAGCGCCTTTACCGCCGTTTCGATGCTGGCATAGGCCGTGATCATGATAACGGGCAGCTCGGGATCGACTTCCCTGATGCGTTGCTGCAGTTCCATGCCGTCCATGCCGGGGAGCTTGATGTCTAGGAGCGCGAGATCAAAGCTTCGTTGCCGTAATTTCGTCAAGGCTTCCTGGGCGTCAACGGCCGTGTCCACTTCGTATCCGTCCTCGGTAAACCAGCCGTACAAGCTGTCGCGGACGGCGCGCTCATCGTCCACGACCAGGATTGAAACATCATTGGGTGCCATTGTCGTTCGTCGTGTAATTGTGAAGAAGTCTGTTCCTCGTTCTGAATAATCGTTCCTGTTCTATCATGAACCATGACGCGGAAGAACGCGTGTCACGGCTTGGAGGTCGTTATCATGCGCGCCGGTCCACCTCTTCGCTTCCCGGCTGCCGGCGGGGCAGGACAATTTCAATGGTCGATCCTTCCCCGGGTTCTGACGAGACCGTGATGGTCCCATGATGCCGCTGGACGATGCCGAATACGACGGAGAGGCCCAGGCCGACTCCCTTGCTCTCTTCCTTGGTGGAAAAGAATGGTTCGAAAATGTGATTCCTCACCTCCTCCGGTATTCCAACACCGGTATCGCTGACGCGCAGAGCGATGGTGTTTTCGTCAACGAGCTCGGTTTCAATCGTAATGGCGCCCTGACCGGGAATGGCCTCGATGGCGTTGATCAAGAGTGCTATCAGCGCCTGCCGGACCTGCGCAGGATCGCATTGCAGGCGGTCGTTTTCGAGATTCAGGTTCTTTATCACCTGGATTTCCTGCAGCTCGATCTTGTGCCACACGATCTTGAGGCTTTTCTCGATCACTTCGTGAAGCGAGGCTTCTACGAACGCGTCGCCTTCCCGTCGCGCAAAGAGAAGCAAGTCCTTGACGATCTGGCCGCACCGGGAGGTCTCGTCTTCGATGACGTTGAGTACGCGGAAGATTTCCTTGTCGGCAATGTTTTCTTTTCCGGCCAGTTTTCGTTCCAGGAGCTTGCTGTACGTGAGAATGCCCGCCAGCGGATTGTTCAGCTCGTGGGCAACGCTGGCGGCGAGTTTTCCAAGCGAAGCCAACTTGTCGATTTCGCGCATGTGCGCCTCGGCCTGGCGGAGCTGGCGGGTTTTCTGTTCCACCCGCCGTTCCAGGGATCGGTTGAGCTCGGTGATTTCCTCCTTCGCTTCTTTCAGTTGTCTCGTCATCCGGTTGAAGGATTGCGCAAGCTGGCCGACCTCGTCGTGCCGCCGGATATCGATCCGGTAATCGAGGTTTCCCTTCGAGATTTCCACGGTACCTTTTGTGAGTTCCTTGATGGGTTTCTCCACCATGTAGAAAATGAACACGCCGAACAGGAGCGCGATCAGGAAAATGGAAGCGATTTCGTACACGATGCTGCGAACGCGCGTCTGTGACAAGTAGTAATTGGTTTTCTCCAGCGACATCTTCAAATCCAGGATCCCGAGGACTGTCGTGGCGGGATCGTGGGCGTGGCAATCCGCGTTGCTGCACTCTGGAGCGTTGCGGATGGGACTGATGATGCCCAGGATGGGTTCATTGTTCGGCGAAGTGAAAATGCGGGTGCGCCCAAAATCCGTGACTTCCGAGATGGGCAGGTTGTCCTTGTGGCACAGGATGCAGGCTTCCGCGGACATGTTGACCGTCGATCCGATTTCTTTCCTCGAAGAGGAAAACATGATCGTGCCGAGCTTGTTGATGATTTTTACACCCCGGACTTCTTTTTCCCGGCCGATGGTCATTATCGTGTGGAATATTTCTCGCCGGTTGTTTTCGAGCATGCTGTGGCGGAGAGCGCTCACAACCAGATCACTTGTTCGTGCGCTGCTGGCGGTGGCGCTTTCAAGTAAGTACTTTTTCTGGAAGTGAAGGGTGAAAACGAGGAAAATGCCGAAAACCACGGCCATCGACATGAAGAGCAGAACGAAAAGTCGAATGCTCAAACGGCGGGTGAATCGCATGGTGGCCCTCCTGCATGTGTTCATACACAGGCCCGGTGATGCGAGGCTTCTTCAGGGAACGGTAACAAAATTCTTTGACACGGGCAAGTATAACGACTGCGAATCGTCACGGCGTTTTGGCGCGGCCCCACGCGATGGTTTCCGCAAGAAAACGGAAATACGTGTCGGGCATGGTCCGGAGGATGGAATCCAGGGCCAGGCGCCCGCCGTCAGCGGCTACCATGCCCTCGTCTTTCGCTTGCGCGGCTACCACCTTGTCTTGCAACATGCTTTTGCTCCGCCGGATAAACGCTCTTGCCTCGCTTCCCTTCAGGAGTCCTTTCTGCCAGTGCGCTTCCGCCCGGATTTCGAACAGCCACCCGAATCCGTACGGGTGCCTCAGGATCAGCGTCGGCTGTCGTATCAGGTCCCAGTTGCTCCGGATAACGATGCCAGCGACAGGGGCCCGAAGCGAAACGGTTCCGAAGATATCAAACACCCAAACGCAGTGCTTTCCGGGCTGGAGACGGCTGTGCGTGCAGGGCCGGATGATGCTGCGCACGTGTTGAAGCGATTCGGCCATGAAGTGATCGATACCGATAATGCATTTTTCTCCCGCTCCGGGGGCGAGCCAGAGGTGCTCGCGGCTCAGCAAATAGGACGCGGGCAGCTCAAACGACCGGTCGGTTGCGTGCTCTTCACGCCGCTGTTCAGCGCTGAACCGGCAGTTCATGCATTCG
>JALUUP010000175.1 GCA_027021285.1 Bacteroidota bacterium
GAAACCCCTTGCCCTGTCGGCGGAATACGAATCGCCCACGACCGTGCGGTTGCGCTGGATCCCGGCTGCGGCGGGCGACGAGATCATCTTGTACAAGGGGAATTCGGTTACATCGCTGACGGAGTTTGGCAGATTCCAGGGCGTTTCCGCGACCGATCCGGCGCTGGAGTTGGGCCGAACGTACGTGTTCGCGGTTGCAGCGTTCGATTCAACGAAGATCCCGCAAACCAGTCCTCTTCTTGTATCGCGTGAGCTCAATCCTCATGAAACCCCGCGAATATTGTCTGCCGACTACCTCGGCAGCGGCCAGGTACGGGTGAAGGTGACGCAGGACCTCCGCACGGCGGCTCCCAACCCGGAGTCGTTCCGGCTCGGCACCGCGAAGCATCCGGAGAGCGTAGTCATCATCAATCCGCGGGAAGCGTTGCTCTCGTTCGGCGAACTTGCGGACGGAACGTACAACCTTTCCGCCCCCGGTTTGCGCGACGCCGAGGGAATTCCATTTGCGGCGGATGATGTGGCGACGTTCGACGTGGTCAATCGTTCGAAGCAGGAGTTGTACATTCTGCGTGTCGAGTACAGGGGCGGTAACGCCATCGACGTGTGGTTCAATCTTCCGGTGGATGCTACAACCGCTTCGAATCATCTGAATTACATCCTGTCGCCGGGGATGGAGATTCAGTCCGCGACAGTCGATGCCCGGGATCCGACGCTCGTACACCTCGTGGCGGGCGGGAATCAGCGTATCAGCGCCCGTGGCGTGGAATACACGATCAAGGTTGTGAACGTCCTGAGCGCAAACGGGATACCCATCACCACCGGAGCGGGAAGCACGGCAGGCTTCGTCATCAACCTCGACAACCTCGATGATGTCTATGTTTTTCCGAACCCGGTGCGTGTTTTGGAAGGACAGAATTCCGTGACGTTTGCGAACCTTACCCGGCGCGCGACGGTAGTGATTTTTTCGTTCGACGGGAAAAAGATCGCCCAGGTCGAGGAAGAGGACAGCAACGGGGGTGTAGCCTGGGATTTGCGACGGTCGGATGGAAGTCTTGTCGGGCCGGGGATATATTATTACAAGGTCAGCGGGATCAACGCGCGTGGAGAGGCAGTTGAAACGGTTGCGAAAAAATTCGCGGTGATACGATGAATCTTCGTCATGTGCCGAATGCGTTAAGTGTTTTCCGGCTTCTGCTCGCAATTCCAATGATCTGGCTTGTAACGAGTGAAGCCGCGGTTGTATGGGTTGCGGCTCTCTGCTTCCTGGCGTACCTCACGGATATCGCCGACGGCTTTATCGCACGCCGTTACGCGGGTACGAGCGATTCGGGCAAGATCATCGACCCCCTCGCGGACAAGGTGTTCGTCATCGGCTTTGCCGCTGCGTTGTTGATTACCGGCGCCATACCGGTTTGGTTCGCGGTTCTCGTGGCTGCCCGCGACATCATTATTTTCAGCGGCGGCGTGTATCTTAAGAAGCGGACGGGAGTCCTCGTTCAGTCGAACATGGCCGGAAAGCTTGCCGTTTCGTTCATCGGCCTGGCGCTCATTGCGTTTTATGCGCATGGAGAAATACCGGCGGAAGTCGTGACAGGTATGGCGGCAGCGGCTGTGGTGGGAATCGCGGTTTCTCTCGGCGTATATGCGCACAGGTTTTTCACGTTGATCCATTCATCATAAAAGGTTGAAACATCGTAACATGGGTTTTCTCGATTCACTGAAGTTTTCGCGCCTGAAAGAAGGTCTGACCAAGACACGGGACAATATCGTTCAGAAAGTCCAGCGCATCGTCCGGGCCAAGCGAAAGATCGACGCCGAACTGCTCGATGAAATCGAAGAGATATTGATCACTTCGGACGTGGGAGCAAAAACATCGATGGATATCATCGACCGTATCAGGGACCGCGTCAAGTCGCAGGGGTATGAAGACGCGTCCGAGTTAATGCGCTTGCTCAGGGAAGAAGTGGGCGCGTTTCTCGCGGATGAGCCGGTAAAGACGGATGGAACGTCCATCCTGATCCCGGATGCGAAGAGACCCTACGTCGTCATGATCGTCGGTGTGAACGGCGTCGGGAAGACGACCACGATCGGGAAACTCGCTCATAATTACAAGACCTCGGGATACGAAGTGTTGATCGGGGCGGCCGATACGTTCCGTGCCGCTGCAAACCAGCAGCTGGAAATATGGGCGGAGCGCGCGGGAGTAGGAATCATTCAGCAGAAACCGGGCGCCGATCCGGCTTCCGTTGCGTTCGACACCCTGCAATCAGCCGTGGCGCGAAACGCGGACGTCGTCTTGATCGATACGGCGGGGCGTCTTCATACGCGCTCGAACCTGATGGAGGAGTTGAAAAAGATCAAGCGTGTCATGAGCAAGATCCACGCGGAGGCGCCGCACGAAATTTTGCTGGTGCTGGACGCCACGACCGGACAGAATGCCATCCAGCAGGCGAAGCTGTTCGACGAGGCCGTACAGTTGACAGGTCTTGTAGTCACCAAGCTGGACGGCACGGCGAAGGGCGGCGTGGTGATCGGTATCAGCCATGAAATGAAAATGCCGGTGAAGTACATCGGGGTCGGGGAACAGATCGACGATCTCCAGGTTTTCGACCGCGATGCATTTGTCGATGCCTTGTTCGGATCGCTCGAGATGGAGGAAGACGTGCCGATGGAAGAGGAGTCCTGACTACGCATGGAAGGCAACGAGATAGGAGGTGGATTATGATAATGAAATTTCCAAAGCACAAGACGTTTCATTATGTCCCGCGGTACTATGATCCCATGAAAGACGAGGAGGAAAGGAGAAAACGGCGTTTAAAATTCCATCCAAGTGTTCACAGGAAATCGCCCCGTTCGATCCTGATTACACTTGTTCTCCTTGCGTTGATCATCATTGTGTATTTTACACTCGCCCAATGACGGGAGTGAGGTCCTGAATATCGGATGATTCGAAAAC
>JALUUP010000176.1 GCA_027021285.1 Bacteroidota bacterium
CTGGAAGCCATCAATCAACCGGAGCGGTGGGAGGCATAGCGATGTTGTTCAAGATCGGCTTTCTGACCGTCAACTGGACCGACCTTCTCGACATCGCGATCGTCAGTTTCTTGTTCTACCGCTTGTATCTCATCATGCGCGGCACGATCGCCGTGCAGATATTCATCGGCCTGATCGTCATCATCGCGATGTCGTTTTTCTCGCGGGCGGCCAATCTTCCGGCCATGACATGGATCTTACGCACGCTGACGGATATATGGGTAGTGGCGTTTATCATCCTTTTTCAACCGGAATTACGGCGTTTACTCCTCATTGTCGGTCGAAATCCCATCTTTTCCCCTCTGCTCAAGACGTCGATTACCGAGACGATAGAAACGGTGGTGGATGCATGCGAAGACCTTTCGCGGAACCAGATAGGGGCGCTCATCGTCATCATGCGAACAACGGGCTTGCGCATGATCATCGAGACGGGTATCCACATGCATTCGCTGGTGAGCAAGCCGTTGATTCTCTCGATATTCAATCCGAAATCCCCGCTTCACGACGGTGCCATCGTGATCAAGGACCGGTTCATAGAAGCGGCGCGCTGTACACTTCCGCTGAGCCAGCATTTGCAAAGTGATGGCTTTATCATGGGTATGAGGCATCGATCGGCCGTCGGTGTTACGGAGCAGTCGGATGCCATAGTCGTTATTGTTTCGGAAGAGACAGGGATCATTTCGGTGGCGGAGGATGGAAAATTAATCCGAAGGCTTGCCGGCGAGGAACTACGTTCCTATTTGATCCAGCGCATGCGTCCCCAGACACAAGGTGCATTTTCCCGTCTGTTCAAGATGAGTACGGCCGAAAAGGCGGATGAAATATGAGCAGAAGGTCGGTGGTGAACAGGTTTGAACTTGCGCGCGAAGAGTTACTCGAACAGCTTCGCGCAAAAGGAATCCGCGATGAAAATGTCTTGGCAGCTATCGCCAAAGTCCCGCGCCAGATGTTCGTCTCCGAGTTGTTCGCTTCCCGGGCATACGAGGACACCGCCCTTCCGATCGATTGTAACCAGACAATATCGCAACCGTTCACGGTTGCGATGATGACACAACTTCTCAAGATCAGGAAGGGCGACAAGGTGCTGGAAATCGGCACGGGATCCGGGTACCAGGCCGCTCTTCTTGCTACGATGGGCGCCCGCGTGTTCACCATCGAGCGATACCCGGAGTTGATGAAGAAAGCAGAGGAACGATTCAAAGAACTTGGATTGAAAATTGCCACTCACATCGGAGATGGTTCTGTAGGCTGGTCGCGCTTTGCCCCATTCGATAAGATCATGGTTACTGCCGGTGCGCCGGAAGTTCCGCCGTCCTTGACGAAACAGCTAAAAGACGGTGGCATAATGGTGATCCCGGTAGGTGATCGAAAAGTCCAGACGATGATGCTTGTGGAACGGCGGGGAAAGGAATTCTTCACGCGGGAGGTTGATGGGTTTCGCTTTGTTCCGTTGGTTGGAAAAGAAGGATGGCAAGACTGAACAGAACCGTCTTCGTTCTGGCGGGTCCCACGGCGTCGGGCAAGACGGAGGTTGCCGTGGAGACGGCCGCTTTACTCGATGCTGAAATCATCAACGTTGATTCGAGGCAGGTGTACCGCGGTTTGGACATAGGGACGGCCAAACCGACACGTGAACAACGAGCGACCGTGCCTTTTCATATGGTTGATATTGTTGAACCCGTTGCCCTGTATTCTGCAGCGGATTTTGGTGCACAGGCGAGGTTGGTAGCTGAAGAAATCTGGAAGCGAGGGAAGCGTGTTCTGGCAGAAGGCGGTTCGGGGTTGTATTTCCGGGCGTTTTTGGAGGGGCTGTTCGATTGTCCCCCGGTTCCGTCCGCAGTCAGGGAGAATGTGAAACGAGATCTTGAAAAAACAGGATTGGAAGCGCTCGTACAAGAGCTCGAGAGGGTCGATCCGGTAGCGGCGCGCCGGATTGACAGGCGGAATCCGGTTCGTGTGTGCCGGGCGGTGGAGGTGTTTCGAGCCACGGGCGTTCCCTTGTCAAAGCTCCAAGAGAAGCGAACACGACCTCCTGATTTTAACATTGTATGGAGAGGATTACGTTGGCCGCGGGAAGAATTGTACTACCGGATCAACCAGCGGACACGCAGAATGTTGGAGGGGGGCTGGGTCGATGAGGTGCGCGCTCTCCTGGAATCCAGGCCTGCGACGCGGTTGGTCATGGAAAGGACGCTGGGGTATAGGGAAATCGTTGCCATGATCGACGGCTCATTGGCGCCGGGGGAATTGTGCGAGAAGATCGCCCGTCGTACCCGGAATTATGCAAAGAGGCAGATGACGTGGTTCCGTGCAAACAAGGAGATAACATGGATCTCGTGTCGGCAGACTGCTACAACCCGGGAACTCGCGAGCAGAATTCATGACTCTTTTATGAGACGCTTTGTCCCAGCCGCACAATGAAATTTCGCACCGGGTATTTTGTTGGAACACCGAACGGGAACAAATCCAGCGTTTTATCGCTTTGCAAAGTATGTTCATAATGTTGTTGATGTCCGCGCCATTTGCGTGACGGTTGAATCAAGGATACATTTATATGATAAAGATAAAGGAGAATGCAATGATGAATCGGACCGTTATCCTGGGATTATTTGTTGTTTTCGGCATACTTCTCGTCAGCCTCGTCGATTCGGGGGCAGACGCGCATAACCGGAGCGCCATACAAGTGCCCGGTGTCACGGCAACATCGGGTGGAGAGCGTGTCAGTTTCACGACGGCGGATGGGGTTGTGATTGTCGGGACGCTCTACCTCGCGGAAGGCACGAACAATCCGGCTATCGTATGTCTCCATCAATGGCGAAGTGATCGATCGTCGTATGACGCTGTAGCCAAGACGCTCTGGCAAGAGGGGTTCACCGTGTTGACAATCGATCAACGGGGATACGGGGAATCGATACGAACCAGCGACGGAAAGCCCGTTCGGCCGGATCGAAGGATCCAGGAAGATGTCAAGGCGGCGGTCGCATTCGTGAGGTCTCAAAAAGGAGTGATGAAAAATAACATCGGTTTGCTCGGCGCGAGTTATGGCGCCAGCAATGCTATCATCTTTGCCGCGGATCACCCGGAAATCCGTGCGGTCGCACTTCTCTCACCGGGTTTGAATTACTTCAACGTGCTTCCGACGCTCGACGCAGTGCGCCGGTATGGAGAACGTCCGCTTCTTGCGGTCGCCAGCAGTGAAGATATTCGGTCGGTGGAAGCGGTACAGGAGTACGCAAAGATCAAGACGGAAAAGTATGAATCAAAGATTTACGAAAACGCTGGTCACGGTACGTCCATGTTCCCATCGGCCAGTGATCTACTTCCGCGTGTGGTCAAGTTTTTTACCCGGAATCTGAAATAACGCATTTTTTCTCATTCAATCTGATTGATTTTCTGAAAATTTTCTGTATATTAGCTAGCCTATCCGCTAGTAAAGAGGTTTTACTGGCGGATTCTTTTGCTGGCGTAGCTCAGTTGGTAGAGCAGCTGATTTGTAATCAGCAGGTCACCAGTTCGAATCTGGTCGCCAGCTCGCCACGGTGGGGTACCGAAGCGGTCAAACGGGGCAGACTGTAAATCTGTTGGCATTCGCCTTCGGAGGTTCGAATCCTCCCCCCACCACGAAACGATCCCGTCAGGGTTTGACGGGAAGAGCGTGGAACGGAATAAGCGGGAGTAACTCAGTTGGTAGAGTCACAGCCTTCCAAGCTGTTGGTCGCGGGTTCGAGTCCCGTCTCCCGCTCGATGAAGAGGTGGAACGGTGAAAGGGAAACGCTCACGTAGCTCAGTTGGTAGAGCACTTCCTTGGTAAGGAAGAGGTCACCGGTTCAATCCCGGTCGTGAGCTCGCCAGGAGTTCCCCGAAGGAATACCAGGTCCATCGGAACGTGAGCGGGGTAACTCCACATCAGGCCAGGCCGGACGGCCAGCCTTCGGGGGCAAAGATCCCCTGGAAAAAGACGTGCAAGGATAAAAGCCGGAGATTATCGTGCGAGAAATTATTACGCTGGAATGTACCGAGTGCAAACGACGCAACTATACCACGACCAAGAACAAGCGCAAGCAACCGGGGCGTGTCGAATACAAGAAATACTGCCGCTGGTGCGACAAGCACACGGTCCACAAGGAAACCCGCTAGGTGACGGCGCATTACGTGAGTAGCTCAATTGGCAGAGCAGCGGTCTCCAAAACCGCAGGTTGGGGGTTCGAGTCCCTCCTCACGTGCAGCATCTTTAGGTACAGAAACGAGACCACGCGATGAAAGATAAGATTATCAATTTTGTAAACGACGTTATCAAGGAAATGAAGAAGGTCACATGGCCGTCCCAGGAAGATTTGAAGGACTATACCACGATCGTTATCACATCCACGATCATTGTCTCCTTGTTGGTCATGATCATTGACAAGTTCTTCCAAGAGATACTTACGGCATTGTTCTAGGAGCTTCTATGGGTACCGATATCGGAACGGATTTACGGTGGTATGTTGTGCGGACCTACTCCGGCCATGAAAATAAGGTAAAGGCATACCTCGAGCATGAAATCCAGGAGGAAGGTCTTTCGTATAAAGTGACCAATATTCTGATTCCCATGGAAAAAGTCTTTGAAATCAGGGACGGAAAGAAGCGCACCAAGTCAAAGAGTTTGTTTCCGGGATACGTGCTGGTCGAATGTATCATGGATAAAGAAATCAAGCATCTCATCCAGAATACTCCCTCGGTCATTAGTTTTCTGGGTTCCAAGGACGAGCCCGTGCCGTTACGCCCGGACGAAGTCAAGCGTTTGTTGGGAACACTGGAGGAGCGTGCAAATACAGAAATGCCCATGGTTCAATACCGTGTTGGAGATCCGGTTCGTGTTATCAGCGGACCGTTCAATAATTTCAACGGTTTCGTCCAGGAGGTGAATCAGGAGAAGATGAAGCTGAAAGTCATGGTTTCCATCTTTGGCCGGAAGACACCGATTGAACTGGATTTCAACCAGGTTGAACCGGAATCATAAATCATCACAATAACCTGGTGTTAAGAGAATGGCAAAAAAAGTAGCAGGCTTTATCAAGCTGCAGATCCCCGCCGGGCAGGCGTCACCAGCGCCGCCGGTCGGTCCCGCCCTGGGTCAGAAGGGCGTCAACATCATGGAATTCTGCAAGCAATTCAACGCTCGTACACAGGACAAAGGTGGAATCCTTATTCCCGTGGTTATCACCGTGTACGCTGATAAATCCTTCACGTTTATTACCAAGACACCGCCTGCGGCAGTATTGCTGCTCAAGGCCGCCGGCCTGGAGAAAGGTTCAGGCGAACCCAACAAGGCCAAGGTGGGCAAGGTGACGGAAGAACAGGTGCGGGAGATCGCCGAACAGAAAATGAAGGACCTCAACGCGTTTACCATTGAATCGGCCATGAACATGGTGAAGGGAACTGCCCGCAGCATGGGATTGGTTGTAGAAGGATAGGAGCGTCTATGAAAACGAAACTGGCGAAACGATTCAAGAAAGCAGTCGGCGACATTGACCGCGGGAAAACGTATGAGCTTCCTGAAGCGGTAGAGTTGGTGAAGAAAACCGCCACCGCGAAATTTGACGAAAGTATCGATATCGCGATCAAGTTGGGGGTCGATCCCAAGAAGTCCGACCAGATGGTGCGCGGCACGGTTACCCTTCCGAACGGGACCGGGAAAGACGTGCGTGTTCTCGTCTTGTGCAAACCTCCGAAGGATGAAGAGGCGAAGGCGGCGGGAGCGGATTACGTGGGGTTTGAGGAGTACATAGAAAAAATTCAGAATGGATGGACGGATATCGACGTCGTCATCGCAACACCCGATGTCATGGGACAGGTAGGAAAACTGGGAAGGATCCTCGGAACACGCGGGCTCATGCCGAACCCAAAATCCGGTACTGTGACGATGAACGTGGCCGAGGCTGTGCGCGAAGTGAAAGCCGGTCGTATTTCGGTACGGGTGGACAAGGGCGGTGTTTTGCATGGGATTGTCGGCAAAGCGTCGTTCGACAAAGACAAGCTGGTGGAAAACGTGGAAAGCTTTATTGCCTCGATCAACCGTATGCGTCCGCCGGCCGTGAAGGGGAATTTCATCAAGAGTATCACGCTTTCCAGTACGATGGGGCCGGGTGTGCGCGTTGACGTTGCGACGCTGGCGGGCAAACGCTGAATCAGGAACACAATTGGTTTGAATATTACGCACTCATAATGCTTCTACACATAATGAGGCCAGTCGCTTTCGCAGTGGCTGGAATTACCAACAGTACCACTTGAGGAAACGATGACCAAGGATGAAAAAAAAGCAGCCGTCGAGGAGATTGCGGGGCGAATCAAAGATGCCTCGGGATTATACCTCGCGGATTTTTCCGGGATGACCGTCGAAGCCGTGAATGCGCTCCGGCGGGAATTCTTTGCCAATGGCGTTTCCTTCACGGTTTACAAAAACACGCTGATCCGTATCGCGCTGAAAAATGTCGAGGGGTATGACGGATTGATGGATTACCTCCAGGGTCCGACGGGGATCGTCTTCGGTGTCGAAGACCCCGTCACACCTGCACGAATCATCAAGGATTTCAACAAGGAGCACGACAACGTTTTCAAAGTCAAAGCGTGTGTCATTGAAAGGGAAGTCTTTGACGGTTCACGATTGGAGGAAGTGGCCGCCCTGCCCACGCGGAAAGACGTGATGGCTGGAATCGCGGCTGCGGTTCAGTATCCGATGATGTCTCTCGCCAGTGTTGTAGGCGCTACGTCGCGGGACCTGGTCAACGTGATGGATGCCATTGCCAAGAAGAAGGAAGAAGCAGAAGCAGCGTGAGGTTGGGAACGCTGTCATTGAAATCAGAAAACAAAAACGTAACATCAATCTTACAGGAGTTAATTCATGTCTGTCGTTGAAGAACTTGTTGAGAAAATTGAAAAACTGACGCTCTTGGAGGCCACGGAATTGCGCAAGGCCCTGGAAGAAAAGTTCGATGTCACTGCCGCCGCGCCCGTCATGATGGGCGGTATGATGCCCGGGGGTGGAGCAGGAGAAGCCGCTGCCGCGGAAGAGAAAACAGAGTTCGACGTCGAGCTGACCTCTTTCGGTTCCAACAAGATTAACGTGATCAAGGTTGTTCGAGCTGCCACGCAGTTGGGTCTCAAGGAAGCTAAAGACCTCGTGGAGTCGGCGCCGACGGTGGTCAAGGAAGCAGTGTCCAAGGAAGAAGCTGAAAAGCTGAAGAGCGAATTGGAAGAAGCCGGCGCCACCGTAACCCTGAAGTAAGGATATGGAACCGGGACATACCGGATGTGTCAGAAAAACGAGAGCACGACGTAGCTTTGCCTGTACGTGACATTCAACAGCAGCAGGTGGCGAGTCGGAATTTCCCGGCTCGCTCTTGTTGTTTTATTGATTGCCCGCTTTTCACACGCGGAGATGAGTCGGTTGTTTGATTTAATGAACGTATTTGAAGGAGCAAGGACGTGAATAATCGCAATCACAACGGGTCGCAGGATGTTCTGAAAGAGTTCGATATTAAGAAAATAGGTAATCGGTACTCGTTTGGAAAAATTCCGCATGTGATTGATTACCCGAATTTTCTGGATGTCCAGATTGAATCGTTTGAGAAGTTCTTACAGAACCGGGTGAAACCCGAGGAACGGGAAGAGATAGGGTTGCAACAGGTGTTCAAGAATAATTTCCCCGTATATGATTCCCGGGAGAATTACGTCTTGGAATTTGTCAAGTATTATGTGGATCAGCCCAAGTACTCGGTCGAGGAATGCAAGGAACGAGGATTGACGTATGCGGTCCCGTTGAAAGCGCGGCTGCGACTTTCGAGTAAATCCAAGGATTCCTCGAACCCGGAATATCTCGATACCGTTGAACAGGATGTGTATCTTGGCAATCTCCCGGTCATGACCGATGACGGTACCTTCATCATCAACGGGGCCGAACGGGTGATCGTCAGTCAACTCCACCGCTCGCCGGGCGTGTTTTTCGGTTCGACCGTGCATCCAAACGGTACCAAGTTGTATTCCGCGCGCATCATTCCTTTCCGCGGCTCGTGGGTAGAATTCGTGACCGATATCAACAGCGTCATGTACGCGTACATAGACCGTAAGAAGAAATTTCCGGTCACAACATTGCTAAGAGCTCTCGGGTACAGCACCAACCGTGAACTACTCGAGCTGTTCGGACTCGTCGAGGAAGTACCGATTAATGCCGCTCGCCTGGAGCCGCTGGTTGGCCGGAGGATCTGCGAAGACATCATCGATGAGGAAACGGGTGAGCTCCTTGTCTCGATGGATGCCGAACTTGACAAAGACTCTCTCGAGCTTATCGTCGAAGCTGGCATACGGGTGTTGCCGCTTCTCAAACCGGACGACACGAATTCTGAGGTGATCTCCAACACGATTCTGAAGGATGATGCACATTCCGAGCAGGATGCCTTGGAGATGATTTACAAGCAGATGCGTTCGGGTGAAGCCCCCGACCTGGAGACTGCGCGCGGATTGATTGATCGATTGTTCTTCAACCCGAAACGATATGATCTCGGCGAGGTCGGACGGTTCAGGATCAATCAAAAACTCGGTCTTGATATTCCCCCTGATGTCACGACGCTGACGCGCGAAGATATCGTGGCGATTGTTAAGCACCTGATCCGGCTTCTCCAGGGAGAAGCGGAAGTGGACGATATCGATCATCTGGGCAACCGGCGCGTACGTACGGTGGGCGAACAGCTGTCCACGCAGTTCAATATCGGCTTGTCGCGCATGGTGCGGACGGTCAAGGAGCGCATGAACATGCGTGACGTGGAAAATTTTACTCCCGTGGACCTGGTCAATGCGAGAACCATCACAAGTGTGATCAACGCCTTTTTCGGGACGAACCAGCTCTCGCAGTTCATGGATCAAACAAACCCGCTCGCGGAACTTACGCACAAGCGGAGAATGAGCGCTTTGGGCCCCGGGGGTTTGACACGGGAACGCGCCGGATTTGAAGTACGGGATGTTCACTACACGCATTACGGTCGCCTGTGTCCCATCGAGACTCCCGAAGGCCCGAACATCGGCTTGATCTCCTCGTTGTGTATTCACGGGCGGATCAACGATTTTGGGTTTATCGAAACACCGTACCGCAAGGTTGTAAATAGTATCGTGACGAATGAGATCGAGTATCTCTCCGCAGACGAGGAAGACAATTATATCATCGCCCAGGCGAATGCGCCGATCACCGAGGATGGAAAATTCATCAATGACAAGGTGAAAGCGCGCTATAAAGGAGATTTTCCGATCGTTTCACCGGAGGACGTTCAATACATGGACGTTGCTCCGAATCAGATCGTAAGTCCTGCTGCCGCGTTGATTCCATTCCTGGAACATGACGATGCAAACCGGGCGCTCATGGGGTCCAACATGCAACGCCAGGCCGTACCGCTGTTACGCGCTGAAGCGCCATACGTCGGGACAGGACTGGAGGCGAAGGTCGCGCACGATTCACATGCCGTGATCATGGCGGAGCACGACGGCGAAGTCGTCAAGGTCGATGCAAACTACATTACCGTCCGGTACGATTTTGGGTGGAGTAAAGAAGAAGAGTTCTGCCACTTCGATGAAGATAACATGGTCACGTACAAGTTGACAAAGTTCTTCCGTACCAACCAGGATACCTGCATAAACCAGCGCCCGCGCGTCAGGCCCGGTCAAACATTCAAGAAGGGGGATGTCCTGGTGGATGGCGCATCCACGGAGGACGGTGAACTGGCCCTGGGCCGCAACCTCGTGGTTGCCTTCATGCCATGGCGCGGGTACAACTTTGAGGATGCCATCGTCATCAGCAAGCGCGTCGTGACGGAAGACATCTATACCTCGATCCACATCGAGGAATTCGAACTCCAGGTTCGTGATACCAAGCGTGGAGAAGAGGAACTTACAAGCGAAATCCCGAACGTCAGTGAAGAAGCGACGAGAAATCTTGATGAAGACGGCATTGTCCGGGTCGGAGCAGAAGTAAAGGAAAATGATATCCTCATCGGGAAGATCACACCCAAGGGTGAAACGGATCCGACGCCGGAGGAAAAACTTCTCAAGGCGATTTTCGGCGAGAAGGCGGGTGATGTTAAAGATGCCTCGCTGAAAGCCCCGCCGGGAATGAACGGTGTGGTCATCAGCACGAAGCTTTTCACAAGGAAGAAGAAAGATTCAGAGACGCGGGCTGAAGAAAAACAACGTGCGGAAGATATCGAGCGTTGGCACAAAGCTGAAATGGAGCGCCTGGCGGAAGCAACCGCACAGAAACTCACCGAATTGCTGGAAGGAGAGCGGCTTAACGGTATTACGGCAATCGACAAGAAAGGCTCGGTGATTCGAGGAGGAACGATTGTCAAATCAACTACATTCACATCGCTCGGAACGGACATCCTCACGTTGGATCCCGGCCAGGATTGGGTCGAAAACAGCCGCAAGAACCGAATGGTATCCAAGATTTACAAGTACCTGAACGAGCACCTTGAATCGCTCGATGAACAGTATCGCATTGCGAAGAGCAAGGTGCAAGTAGGCGACGAACTTCCCCCGGGAATTGTCCAGCTCGCCAAGGTGTACGTGGCCAAGAAGAGGAAATTGTCCATTGGGGACAAAATGGCGGGCCGGCATGGAAACAAGGGCGTGGTTGCCACGATTGTTCCGTTGGAAGACATGCCGTTTCTCCCCGACGGTACGCCCGTTGATATCGTGCTCAATCCACTCGGAGTTCCCTCCCGGATGAACGTGGGCCAATTGTACGAAACAGCACTGGGATGGATCGCGCACAAACTGGGCGTGAAGTTCGCGACTCCCATTTTCGACGGCGCCCAGTGGAAGGAAATCTCTGAATTTCTCGAAGCCTCCGGCCTGTCGAAGGATGGAAGAACCGTTCTTTACGATGGCCGGACGGGAGAAAAATTTGACCAGGAAGTTACCGTAGGCATCATGTACATGATGAAGCTTTCGCACCTGGTGGAAGATAAAATCCATGCCCGGTCCATCGGGCCGTACAGCCTCATAACACAGCAACCGCTCGGTGGTAAGGCGCAGTTCGGTGGTCAGCGCTTTGGAGAAATGGAGGTATGGGCGTTGGAAGCTTACGGGGCGGCTCACGTACTTCAGGAAATTCTGACTGTGAAGAGCGACGACGTCCAAGGTCGTTCGAAAGTTTACGAGGCCGTTGTAAAAGGTGAAAACCTGCCGGAACCCAATGTGCCGGAGTCGTTCAACGTGCTCGTTCGCGAGCTTCAGGGGCTTGGACTGGAAGTAAAGATTGAGTGATCGAGGGCGGATAACGATTGTCGGCCGTGATGAATTATAGTGAGCCTGATACAAAAGGATAGAAAAAGCTTTTCAGAATGGAGTGGTAACAAATGCCTTTCAAAATGCAAAACGTTGTAAAGCGGAATTTCAGTCAGATCACGATCAGCCTGGCGTCTTCCGATACGATACTCTCGCGATCGTACGGAGAAGTCACCAAGCCTGAGACGATAAACTACCGTTCCTTCCGACCGGAAAAGGACGGTTTATTCTGTGAAAAAATCTTTGGCCCGGTACGGGATTGGGAATGTCATTGCGGAAAGTATAAACGGATTCGCTATAAAGGGATCATCTGCGATCGCTGCGGGGTGGAAGTTACCCAGAAAAGCGTACGACGGGAACGCATGGGGCATATTGCGTTGGCGGTGCCTGTCGTCCACATCTGGTATTTCAGGACGCTGCCCAGCAAGATCTCGGCAATCCTGGGTTTATCCCAGAAAGAACTCGAGCGAATCATTTATTACGAGACGTACGTCATCATCAATCCCGGTCCCACCAGCTTCCCCAAGCCGTTCGGTACAATCGGCGAGGAACTGCCGGACCTTGAAGAAGGGGAAAAGCCGGATAAATCGAAGTACAGCAACGATATCACGATGCTCACCGAAGATGAGTATCTCGATATTCTTTCGAACCTCGATCCCAGCAACCAAGACCTTGACGACGACGATCCCAGGAAATTCGTGGCTCTGATCGGGGGCGAAGCGATAAAGGCGTTGCTCCGCATGATAGATATCGAGAAGCTGGCAGCACGCTTGCGGCACCAGATCAAGTATGAAACTTCCGAACAGAAGAGAACGGAAGCCATCAAGCGTCTCCGCGTGGTCAGCGCGTTTCTGCCGCGCGAAGACCGGCCGCAGAATCAGCCGGAGTGGATGGTGCTCGACGTGATTCCGGTGATACCTCCGGAACTTCGCCCGCTCGTGCCCTTGGAGGGAGGGCGGTTTGCCACCAGCGACCTGAACGACCTCTACAGGCGGGTCATCATTCGCAACAACCGCCTGAAACGGCTGATCGATATCCAGGCCCCGGAAGTAATCCTTCGCAACGAGAAAAGGATGCTCCAGGAGGCCGTGGATTCGCTCTTTGACAATTCGCGCCGTGTCAATGCCGTCCGCAGCGATAATAACCGCGCGTTGAAATCCCTTTCCGATATGCTGAAAGGAAAGCAGGGGCGGTTCCGTCAAAATCTGCTCGGGAAGCGCGTGGATTACAGCGGGCGTTCGGTCATCGTCGTCGGACCCGAAATGAAACTCAACCAGTGCGGTTTACCGAAGGATATGGCCGCCGAGTTGTTCAAACCGTTCATCATCCGGAAACTTATCGAACGCGGCATCGTCAAGACGGTGAAGAGCGCAAAGAAATTCGTCGATAAGAAAGGTCCTGATGTCTGGGATATCCTGGAAAAGATCATCGACGGACACCCGGTTTTACTCAACCGCGCCCCGACTCTTCACCGGCTCGGTATCCAGGCGTTTCAGCCCGTTTTGGTTGAAGGGAAAGCGATTCGCCTCCATCCTCTCGTCTGTACCGCGTTCAACGCGGATTTTGACGGCGATCAGATGGCGGTTCACGTGCCGTTGTCCTACGACGCACAGATGGAAGCAAATATCCTCATGCTTTCCAGTCACAACATTCTTTCCCCCCAGAACGGGAGTCCCATTGCCGTTCCGAACCAGGAAATCGTCCTTGGATGCTATTACATGACCAAGGCCATGCCCGGTGACGTGGGAGAGGGGAAATTGTTTTCCTCTATAAAAGAGGCGATCATCTCGTACAACAACAAGAAAACCGGACTCCATGCTCGTGTCAAAG
>JALUUP010000177.1 GCA_027021285.1 Bacteroidota bacterium
TCATCATCCTGGAGCGGTTCGAATAACGTCTCCCGGACCCGGATACCCGCCTATCGAACGACCATCATGGTCTTCCGCGCTACGTGGTTCCTCGTCCTCAATTGGTAGAAATACATTCCCGAACGCAAGCGCGAGGCATCGAATACCTGCACGTTGTCGCCTGCTCGGGCGGGTCCGTCGAATACCACGGCCACTTCGCGCCCAAAGAGATCGAACACTTTGAGAGTGACACGCGCGCCGCCGGCATCGATGTGGAACGGAATAGCGGCACGTGTCGAAACGGGGTTCGGAAAACTTTGCCCCAGGACGAAAGAACCTGCGGACGGTGTCCGTTCCACCGGGGTAGTCGCGCAGGTAAGTCTTCCCAGCAGGGTCTCCATGTTCCGGCGGAGGTCTTCATGCTCCACGCGGTACGGGCGCATGCCCAGGAAGATCATTGCGCCGGTGAGGCCTCCTTCGCTGCTGAGCGGTTTCCCGAGGACGCCGATACCGCGGGGCGTGCCGGTGGAATTATCCGTGAACAGGACTTCATTGCTCGGCCGGGAAAGCGTTGTCGCAAACGTCGGGCACAGGTTCTGCTGGCCGGTGAACGCCATGTCCACCAAACCCGGTTGCATGGCGGTACAGTCCTCGATCGAATTGTACGGGCCGCTGTTCCAGGTGATGCCCAGGAACTGCATCATGAGATCATCCAGAAAGTTAATCCCGGAGCGGGAAATCAGGACCACGTTGCCGCCCGCCTGCAGGTAGGACCAGATGGGGCTGCCGCTCCACTTTGCGAGGTCGCCGTTATAATCGTTGCCGATCCAGACCACGGTGCAATACTGCCCCATGATTTCCGGGGACACGGGCGCGCCTTTTCCAATCGGTTTCGGCAAGCCCTGGGGATAGCCGTTTCTCGGCCCGTTGAACAGGTCCCAGAAATCGAAGGGTTGAGTTCCCGTAAAGATCGAGTCCTCGTAAGCGGAAAGGAGATCCTGGGCATACGCGCCGACGTTCCAGTCCACGCCGTTGACAAGAAGGATCCCCTTGTCGAACGTCGGGTTTTTCATGGGAACGAGCACCTTCTTCAAAATCCAGTTGTCCTTGTCCAGCAACACGTCTGTCGGTTCCTCCGAAACGAGAAACGTGTAGCTCGCGGTCTCGGTATTGTTTTTCACGACAAACGTGGTATCGCCGGAGGGCATGCGAACGGTGAGGTCGATGGGCAAGTCGAATATCTGGCGTTTCGGCACGAACATCTGTGTGATATTCACCTCGACCCGGAACATGTTCTGATCCGGGACCGACGTCCAGTCGTATTTATAGGTTGGATAATACTCGCCGTAAATCCAGTTCTGGATGAACGGATCGAGGTCGTAGCCGGATTCCCGTTCGAGGTATCCCACGAACTCGTCCGTGGTGACGGAGCGGTACGTTTCCCGTCCCGTGCCCCCGAGATATTTCCGCACCCCGGAAAAAAAGGCGCTGTCGCCGACGATATGCCGCATCATGTGCAGTACCCAGGAAGCTTTCCGGTAGCTGAGATTCCCGCTGAAAATCTGCTGGGTGGCGGGGTCCTCGATCGTAATCGTACCGGGACCGAAATACATCTTCGCCGCCATGTCCGCCTTCATCCTGTTGACGCCGTTGACTTTCTCATAGTACAAAGATTCCATGTACGTGGCCCACCCTTCGTTGAGCCAGATATCCTTGAAGCTCGCGCAGGTCACCTTGTCGCCAAACCACTGGTGAGCAAGCTCATGAACAATGACGCCGGTTCCGTAAAATCCCATGGAGCTCACGGTCTGGTGCTCCATGGCACCGCCCCATTCATACTCCGCCATGCCGTATTTTTCCTTCATGAACGGGTACGGAATCAGAAGGTCGGAGTACACGTTCAGGCCGTTGAGCATGACCCGGTCCATTCCCTCCTGGGCATCGGCGCTCCGCTCGTAGTACCAGCTATCGACCCTCATCGAGTCGGCGCCGTAATGGAACATGTAGCGATTGTGATTATACGTCGCGGCCGCAACGGAAACCAGGTAGGTTACAATCGGATACCTCTCCGCCCAGTGCACGGTGCGGGTTCCGTCTCCATTGACGACGTCCGAGACAAGTGTTCCGTTGGAGACCGGAAACAGGGTCGTGTCCGTGGTGATGAGAACGTCCACCGAGTCGGCCTTGTCGGAAGGAGTGTCCTTGCAAGGCCACCAGTTCCGCGCATCGAACGGTTCGGCCTGTGTCGCAATAGTGGTGATGTCGCGTCCGAGTTCCACGTTGGGACGCGTGCGCTTTATGAACGCGCTTCCCTTCACGGGAAAATCGTACGCGATTACAAGCGTAACCGTATCACCCCGCGTATATGAGCGATCCAGGTCCACCGTAAGCAGGTCGCTGGTATGCGTAAACGCCACTGTTTTTCCCCCGGAGCTGACGTCGTTGACGGTCCCGTTTTCGCCGAAGTGAAGGACGATTTCCGTGACGCTGTCGGTCACGATTCGAAATCGCCCCGTCACGATGCCTGAGAAAGTATCGCCATTCTCCCGGATGGTTATGTCGATCCGGTAATATTGCGCATCGTAATCCTCGAAACCCTGCGGCGCCGTCGCCACCAGTTTCTTTAGCGACTCGTAATACTGTGTTTTCGCTTTGGAACAAATATCCACGCCCGAGGCGGGAGATTCAACCTGCTGCCCGAAAGCATTCGTCAGCAGGACAATAGAAAAGAATAGAGTAAGCCACACTTTCATTCGATCATTCTCCAGAAATGGTTGCTGCGATGGAATCTCCCTCAGGTAGCGGCAGACGGATCCGGGGAGGGTTGTAGCGGCACTGCTGCCGTTTTTAAAATAAGGCGGTGAAAGGCCAAGAAACAAGGCGGTAAGATAGGAGAGTGGCTTTTCGGATTCGTGGTTCCTTGACAACGGGTAACCGGGGACAAGGAGAAAACGCAGTGTTC
>JALUUP010000178.1 GCA_027021285.1 Bacteroidota bacterium
CAGGCGATGATGTGAACGTGATATGATCGTTTCTCAAAGTTCAGCATGCGCGTGCATCTCGGTCGTCGCTGCGGGAACGGCGCTCACCCCGCGTACGGAGAAAAACCGGTAATGTTGTGGGAGGGGGAGAAAAATGCCCCGGTGATCTCCTGCGGCTGAAACCAGGACCTGTCACGGAAACAACGCCGCGCGTTCCGGTTCCGTGAATCACTTCGATGAAAACTCCTTTCCGTTGAGAAGCAGATCGATCATCAACATCATTTGCTCGCCCATGTTCGCGCCCTTGAATCCTATTTCCTTGAACTGGATGATGCCGTTCCGGTCGATGTAGAACTGTGTTGGTATTCCCTCGACTCCGTACGCCTCCACGATTCTGCTTTCATCGAAAATCACGGGGAACG
The DNA here is from genome assembly GCA_027021285.1 of Bacteroidota bacterium. Classification (GTDB taxonomy): domain Bacteria; phylum Bacteroidota; class Ignavibacteria; order SZUA-365; family JAADGX01; genus JAADGX01. Next base: position 402 of record JALUUP010000178.1, read on the forward strand.
TGTACTTGTTCTTTTCGATGAAAGAGGTTACCGCTTTTTTTCGTTTCTCTCCCTCGGTTGATTCCCAGGTGTTGACGGCAAGTATCACGACGTCCGGATTGGTTCGGTATTTCTCGTACACCTTCTGAACATGCGGGAACGCCGCCTTGCAAGGGCCGCACCAAGTGGCCCAGAAATCGAGCACGACGACCTTTCCCTTCAGCTTGTCCAGCTCGACGGTTTCCCCGGCGGTATTGACGGCTGTGAACCGGGGCGCTGGCTGGTTGATCCTGCCTTCCATGACTTCTTTGCGGAAGCGTTCGACCGCCGTCTCCTTGGCTTGAGCCACGAATGCATCGTAACCTTTGTCCGAGCCCTTCACGGCAGCAAATGCTTTTTTCCCGAGCTTGAGTAAAGCGTCGCTGGATTTGCCGCCTTCGATCGTTTCGCGCACGATGTCCAGGGCGCGCTCGTTGTCCCCGAGTTCGAGGCAGCATTCTACGTACCTTTGGTTGATATCGGGGTTGCTTCCCTTTGTGAGCGCGAACGCTTCGGCGTAGGCGTCCCGTGCTTCCTCGAGGCGGCCGAGCTGGTACAACCCGTAAGCGTAGGTGTCGAAAGCGTAGCCGAGGCTGCTGCGGTTCGATTCGTCCCAGAAATGGTTCGAATAGTAGGAAGGCTTTGATTCCGGCGACGGCTCGCTGAGAAGCATGACAGCCCGCTCGGCCAGCTCGACGCCTTTTTCGACATCCTTCTTCTTTTCAATAAGCGCCCACGCGATGGAATTGTACAGGCTTCCACCGGGTCGTGGCATGCCGGCCAGGACTTCCAGCGCCTCTTCGATGCGATCCGCGCGCGTCAGCACGCTGATCACCGATGATTTCTGCCTGGTGTCCGCGTCGGGGTACTTCCGGAGGAAAGCGATAGCGGCGTCCGCGCGTTTTTGTGGGTCGCGCCCGGTGAACAAAGCTTCGAAGTCGATCTGGCGCGCAGTTTCCCCGGCCGGATCGAGCTTGAGGATCATCGCGTCGATTTCCTGCTGCTTCTTTTTCATGCGCAGGCGGCGGTACCACGTCCGCGCGGTTTGCAGCAACTCGAGGTCGTCTCCGCTTTCGTTTACCATCTTGGCCAGGTGTTCGGAGATGCGTTCTTTCAAATTCTTGTCGCTTCGCTTTTCCGCGAGGGCGATCTCCCACGACTGGAAAATCGCTTGTCGCTGTCCGGGATAGAGCGCGTTTTCGCGATCCACGGCGGCGCGCGCTTTCTCGAGGTCCTTCTTGCGGCGGAAGCCCGGAAACCTGTTCATGTACGTATTGGCAAGGGCCAGGTACGCTCCGCGCAACGGTTTACCGTCCTTTCCGTGTGCCAGGAAACTCCAGTACATTCCCCGGTTGTTGTCTGTGCGTTTCTCGTCCGGTGTGACAAAGCGAACGAGACCGGCCCGGTAAGTGGAATCCTGCAAACGCAGCGTTCCCGTCCAGGCACCGTTCGTCTTCGTCATCGGCGCTTCGACGAGAATCGGCGCGTCGTCGCTGCGCCAGATCAATGCCTGGTATTCGACGGCATCGGTGTCCGCGAGCCGGGCGTCGGAATGATCCGGGTGATAGGTCATGGTGAGGGAACCGCCGATTACCGGCGCTGGGGGATCGAGAACGGCGGGCGTGCTTGTATCCTGGGCGACGAGACAGGACGCGCCGAGCACAATGGACAGGAGAGCGAAGACAACAGGTTTCATGGTTTGTTCCTTTGTGACGAATCTGGTGATAAACCCGTTCAAGATACGGTGAATTAGTAGCGGGGGCAAGAGTCCGGATCAGTATCCGGTGTCAGCGCACGAGAAGCATGGCGCGGGACAAGGTTATACCCTCCCAGGACAGCCGCGCGATGTGGATCCCGTCGGCAAGACCGGCGCCGTTCAGCGTGATGGAATTCTCCCCGGGATGCAGGTCGCGTCCGCTGCGGTGCAGAACCGTTCTCCCCAGAGCGTCCGTGATCTTGAAGTCGGCGTTCCGGTAACCGTCGGCAGGGAGATTGAACCGGATGATCGTGAACGGGGAAGAGCCGCCGAACGGGTTGGGATAGTTCTGCTCGAGCCGGAGTCGCTCAGGTGCCGTAGCGGTCTGCGCGGAAAGAAGGATGCCGCCGAGCTGGGACGAGAGATTTCCGCTCATGGTGCGGTCTGCGAGTTCGCACGCCGCAGCGGCCATGAGAACGTACGTCGGTATTCCGCTTGTACCGGAGGGTTCCACCGCGGTCCGGATACTGAGATGATCGAACACGGCGAACGCGTCGTTGTCCACCGCGCCGGGAACGGAGCGGCCGCTGATGTATTCCACGTACGAACGGTCGGGGTTCAGGCGCACGAACCGCGCGCCCTTGCTTCGGAAACCCTCGTACTGGATGAGAACGTGCGGATGGTCGAGCGCGGTTTGGACGTGATCCTGCTCTGCCGCCACGACGAGAAACATGAGGCCGGGATTCGAGGAAACGGCTTCATCGATCCAGTACTCGCCGTTGCGCAAGCGCCAGTAATCCCGCGTCTCCTGCACGGTGGCGATATGCGGAGGAGGCGGAGATGGCACAAGGCCCCGGTCGTAGGCAGCGGTAGTGGCGCGAACGGAATAGAAAGCTTTGACGCCGCCGTCCATTTCCCGTACGAGTGGATTGGGGATGAAGTCGGTTCCGCGGTCCGGGGTGTTGTTTCCATTGATATCGAAGTATAATCCTCCGTGAAGCCGGCTCGGCGGGTTCGTGGTGACGTCCAGTCCTACCGTCAGTGTGTCGCTGTAGGCGACGGTCGTGAGATCCCACGTGCCGTCATCGGGGTTGTAGGCGGGATTGGCCGTGGGGTTGGAACTGCCGGGGCGGGGTTTTGCTCCCGCTTCCGCGCCCACCATGCCGTCGCCCACGGGCGATTCCCAGTTCACGATCCACGCGAGGCTGGAGAGCGAGTCCCCGTGGTAACCGGCGGTCACAATGGTAGCGTTTCCTCCATTGGACATCCCCGCGAGACCGACGTTGGAATACATCGGCGTTATCGAGCCAGTCAGATCGCCCAGGTATTTTCCATCGAGGTCGGGGATTTCGCCCAGGGCGAACCGCGCCACGTCGCGAAGGGCTTTCAGGCAGTTCTCGCCACGGTCGTCGTACGTTCCGCCGCTTTTTGTGCTGCCGATGCCGCCGCCGGGGAAGTTGAACCGAATTTCAATGAACCCGAATCGGTCGAGCCTCGCTCCCGAGATGTTGGCGCCGCCGGAGGAAAAACCGCCCTGGACGTATATAATGACGGGCGCCCCTGAACCGGCGTACCGCGGCTGGAGCGGCAGGGTTACTCGACAGAACAGACCCTCGCTTCCCGCGGCTTCAGAGGGAATACGCGTATCGAAAGATGATGATTGGGCAAGGGAAATTGCCGAATATCCAACGGACAGGATTGATGCTAGGAGGAACAGGCGCGCGAACATGATGGACCTGGCTTTCATGGTTCACCTTCTTTCATGTGTTCATGGAAAACTGAATGACGCTGAATCATTCCCTCAGACACCTCCGCACGGCGTCGGGTTTAATTCCGACCGACGGGTTCGCTGACATATAAAAAAGAGAGCGGCGCGAAGCCGCTCTCTTTCCGCGATCGACAGGCGCGTTATTTCAGGAACGTCATCTTGCGCGTGAGGACGCTGCCGTTTGTTTCGAGGCGGTAGATGTATAATCCGGGCGGCATCCCCGCGGCATTCCAGGTGACGGTGTGACTTCCCGCCTGCCTGTAATCGTTTACGAGTGTGGCCACTTCTTTTCCGAGCAGGTTGTACACACGGAGACTGACCCTGCCCGCCGCGGGCATCCGGAACGTCACAGCCGTTACCACGGTGGTTGCCGATGAGGCCGGACCAAAGGGGTTGGGATAGTTCTGCCCCAGGGTCAGACGGGCCGGACTGGTGGTTTCCACCGCGAGGGTTCCACTCGCTCTCCGCGCGTTGAGCTGAGTGGTGCCGCTCGGCCCGTTCACGTCAACGGCGTCCCGCGTGACTTCGTATTGCACACCGGACAGGGTAAGGTTCAGCGTACCCTCTGAAATGCCGGTGATGGTGAACATGCCTTCGTTGTCGGTGCGCGCGAAGAACGTGTTGCCCGTTTCGTCTTTTCCGTACACGAACGCGTTCGAAACGGGGTCGCCGGTGGATTCGTCGCGAACCGTTCCGGTCAACGACGCAAGGCCGGTTTCCGCCTGCGGTTCGAGGACGAAGCGCACGTCGCCCGCGGAGGACTTCTTCCCTTCCTGCCAGTTCAGCGTGTTGCCGGCGTATTGGCCGATGTAACCGATAGCGGAAGCGCGGACGACGGGCTCATAGTCGGTTCCGATCTCGTAACGTCCGTATTCGTTCGTGGTGGTGAAGGAGTAGTTTCCGGTGTTCGGGTCGATGGCTTCCACGACCGTGGTGGAAACCGGCATGCCGGACGAGGCGTCCACCACGGTGCCTGTCAGCTTGTGCCGTTTTCCATGAACGGGTTGGAGAGCGAAGTCGATGTCCTTCGTTTCATCGGGAGCAGTGACCTTCACCGGCGTTGCGTGTTGCGGGGTCCTGGAGTCGTCATAAAACTCGCCCCTGTACCTGTAGGCCCCGGCATAGACGAGGTATTCCCCGGTGGCCAGGCCCGCAACGGTGTACTTTCCGTCCGCGTCGGTGCGCGCTCCCAGGGAGACGGCGATGCCTTTCCCACGGACGCCGACGAAGGCGTGCCTGATCGGCTGACCGGTCTTTTCGTCGATGACCGTACCGGAGATACTGCCGCCCTTGCCGAGCGAGAAGTCGATGCCGGACGTCGTCTGGTTATTCTTTACCTCGACCTGGTCGGCGTTCCGGATATCCGGCTGGTTGTCGTAGAATTCCATCATGTATCCGTGGGCCGAAGCGGAAACGTAGTACTTTCCGGGCGGAAGGCCGATGATCTCGTATTCGCCGTTCTGGTTCGTCTCGGCCTTGCCGAAGAACGGAATCCTGGGTGTGTTGACGGGACCGTGTCCCCAGACCCTGACCCATGCCTTGGCTATGGGATTGCCGGATTCATCGGTGACCTTGCCGCTGATGACGCCGCCCCATCGATCAAGAGTAAAGTCGATGTTGTCCACGCTGGCTCCCGTCGCTACGACCACCTGGTCGGCGTTGGCCGGATCGTCCTTTTCCTTGTACCACTCGGGTGCATAATGCGGCGCAATGGCCCGGACGATGTACGTGCCGGCGGGAAGGGGAACGTGGTATTTCCCGTCGCGACCTGTCCACGCGCGCCGTTTGAAGTTTCCGTTTACGGCTTCGATGAAAACCTCCGCGCGGGGGATTCCTTTGCCGGACACCGCGTCGGTCACCGTGCCGGAAATCCCGGCCAGGGCGTTCAGTTTGAAATCGATTCCCGGTGTCGTCTGTCCTGCGGTCACCTTGACCTTTGTGGCCTTGTCCGGTTTAGCGGCGCCGTCGAAGAACTGCGGTTCAAACCCGTCCGCCTTTACGCCGACCACGTACTCGCCCGTTTCCAATCCGCTGATGACGTATTGTCCGAGCGAATCGGTTTTAGCGGCGAAATTGGCCTTGCCGTGCGGCGGCATGTTCGGCCCCGGTATGACGAGGACATAGGCTCCTTGCACCGGTGAACCGTCTGCCGCTTTCGTAACCGTTCCCGTGATCTTGCCTCCCACGGGAAGAGTAAAGTCCACGTCATTCTTTTCCGTGTTTTGGGCGTTCAGTGTTACCGGCGTGGCCTTGCTGCGGTCGAGAGCGTTGTCGAAGTAGCGCATCAGGAAACCGCGCGCGGAGGCGCGTACCAGGAACGTGCCTTCGGGCAAGGCAATGCTGTAGCTGCCGTTCTTGTTCGTCCGGCCGTAGAAATTCCTTCCCCCGGGATGGTTGCTGACCTTCATTTCCACGATAACGGTCGCATTGGCGATGCCGGCCCCGGCGGCATCCTTCACGAACCCGGAGATCTTGTAAGGATTATGCGGCGGGATGATTTTCTTGTCGAGGTCGAAATTGATGTTGTCCTTCGTCTTTCCTTCGACCACTTCGACCTTCGTGGCGCCGGCGGGATCTTTTACGTGATCGTAGTATTGGGGAAGAAACCGGAAAGCTGACGCCTGAACGATGTATTTCCCGGCGGGCATTCCGTCGATGGTGTATTTGCCGTCGGAATCAGTGCTGGCCCGGAAATAGGCGCCGGGGTGTTTGGGCGTATTGGACGGAATCATGGCGACGACCATGGCGCGCTTGATGGGCGAGCCATCGGCGCTGGAAAGGACTTTCCCGGAGATGGAACCGCCTTTGCCCAGCTTGAAGTCGATTCCCGTGATGTCTTTCTTGTTCGGATCCGTTTTGATTTCGGTTGCCTTGTCCGCCCGCTGGACGTTGTCATAGTATTCCGGTATGTATCCGCGCGCGTGAGCCCTGACGATGAAAATTCCCGCGGGAAGTTTGATCGTGTACTTGCCGTCCGCTCCGGATTTGCCCTGGAACCCCACGGTCAGCGGAGATCGCGGGTTCTGGGCGAACAACTCCGCTCCCTCGATCGGGTTGCCCGCTTCATCCATGACCGTTCCGGAAATCGTGTACTCGAAGTGTCCTCCTCCACCGGAGGGATCGAGTACGACCGTCATGCTGAAATGAAGCGTGTTTTGACCCACAATGGCTTTTGCAATGACAGTGCCTCTCGGGGCCTTCCCGGAGACGGTCAGATCGCCGGCGGCCGTAAACGAACCGAACTCCGGCGGTGTAACGGACCAGGAGAGCTTGTCGATGGGAACTTCTTTTGCCTGTCCGGCGCTAACAACTTCGAACGCCTTGGCGGTGAAATGAACTTTCTCGCCGGATTTCACGACGAGCACGTTGTTTCGATCCCCGGCCGGCTCGACCTTCAGGAACAGGCGATGCTGCTGCGCCACCACCAGTCCCGTTGCGAGCAGGAAGAGAATCAAGCTGCGCGTAATTGTTCTACTCATGAGAACACCTCCACTTTATAATTGGATCATGTATGATTATCGGCAGACGGATTTCATCATTATTGGCAGACATGTGCAGGAGTCTTGCCACTAACTTAGTAATTATAGGAAAAAATTCAAGTCCAAACGTCAACCCACGAAAACATTTTTTCCCGATATTACAATTGGGGACTTCTAAAAACCAGTCATTGCGAGGGTGAAGCCCGAAGCAATCTGTGAATTTGGATGAGATTGCTTCATCCACCTGCGGCGGATTCGCAATGACAATAAATGAATTGTGTTTTTAGAAATATCCAATTGTTCTACGTTCCACATGTCATTTTTCTCAATATGCAGACTGTTGCCATGAAATATATATCCGGATCATTTTCAATCCCTTCCAAGACAAAGAATAGAAGGCTCCCGTGGCTGGCGGTAATATTCGGCCTGGTCGTCATGTTTTGGCCAGGCGGAGATGCGTGTGCGCGGATACTCGAAGTCGGAGTAAACCGACCCTATGCGACGCTCAGAGCTGCCGCCTCCGACGCGGCGCCCGGAGACACGATACTGATACGTGCGGGAGTGTACGCGGGAAACGAAATGATCAGTAACCTGCAAGGGACAGAGTCGCAGTGGATCACCATCATGGCGGCGCCCGGCGAAGACGTTCTTATCCAGGGCGGGAGGACGGCATGGCACTTCGTCGATCCGGCCTATCTGCGGATACGTGGAATCTCCTTCCGGGGTCAGACCATCAACGGGGTCAACATCGACGACGGCGGGGATTACTCGACGCCGGCGCGTTACGTCGAAATCGAGGACTGCCGCTGGCTGGGGATGAACGCCTCGGGAAACAACGACGAGTTGAAATTATCGGGCCTGGACAATTTCGTCGTGCGGAACTGCATGTTCACCAACGGGGCCCGTGGAGGAAGTCTGGTGGACATGGTGGGGTGCCACGAGGGGGTTTTCGTCGGCAACGTGTTTTCGAACGCGGGCTCCAACTGCATCCAGGCGAAAGGCGGGTCGAGGAACATCCTCATCGCGCGGAACCGCTTTTCCAACGGCGGGCAGCGAAGCGTCAACATCGGCGGATCGACGGGGCAGCCGTACTTTCGCCCCGCCGGGGTCAATTACGAGGCGAAAGAAATCTACGTGTACGCGAACGTCTTCACCGGGTCGATCGCGCCCATCGCGTACGTCGGGGCGGTGCAGTGCGAGGTCGTCAACAACACGATCTACCTGCCTGAAAAGTGGGCGATTCGCATCCTCCAGGAGACCACGCGGGACGGCTTCCTCCCCTGCGGCGACAACACCTTCCGCAACAACATCGTGTACCTGGGCAACCGCGCGGCAGGCCCCGCGATAAACATCGGACCCAATACCGCACCCGGAACGTTCACGTTTTCCAACAACCTGTGGTACAACTTCGAGAACGCCTCTTGGAACGGACCCAACGTTCCGGTCGTCGATTCCGATCGTGTCCTGGGTGAAGATCCCCTCCTCGTGGATCCGCAGAACGGTGATTTTTCACTGCGAAGCAATTCGCCGGCCATTGGCAAGGGGTACGACGTCGCCGCACCGCGCCTGGACTTTCTGAACAGGGCCTTCAACCGGCCTCGTTCGATCGGGGCGGTCGAAGGAAACCCGGTCGTGTCCACCATCAACACCGTGGCGGCTTCTTCGAGTATCGATATTGCAATTTACCCGAATCCTGTCGCTAACCGCTTGACACTGGGGATTACGACATCGGAACGCCAGGTGCTGACGGTCGCGCTGTACGATGCCGCTGGACGGAAAGCGCTTGCGCCGGAGACTCGCCCGTACGTTCCCGGCTTCCACCGGTTCATTCTCGATGTGCGAGATCTCGCTCCGGGAACGTACCACGTCGTGGTTACTTCCCCGCGATCTGTGACGAGCAGGAATATCATCATTGGTCGATAGACCGCCCACAACGGGGCGTCATTTTTTCTCCAGTATATCCAGTGCCTCCCGGGCCTTGCTGAGCAAGGGGCCGGTGGAAATCGGCTCGCCGACCGCGAGTTTCATCCACAGGTCGGGCGAGACATTGCCGATTTTGCACATGCGTTCCATCTCGACCGCCAGGCTGCGCGACTTCATGTACTGCTCGATTTGGTACGAGATAATGTGCCCGAGCGGGTAGTCGGGCGTGTACATCCCGCCGTCGATCATGTGCGAGTAGATTGCCAGAAGGGTCACGTCTCTCACGCCGAATACCGGTGCGAAGAATTCGTTCCAGACGTCACGGGAAATTGCCTGCACCGCGCCTTTCAGTTCCGCGGGACCGGCGTCGGGATGGGCGTACAACCACTGCCACACGCGCATATCGACCGTCGCCACGCCCGCGATTTCGTAGGTTGACCACAGGACGTCGAGGGCTTTCTCGTAATCAGCGTTCGGGTTTCGCCCGGTCAACCCCAGCAGCTCCAGGTCGCGGGACTGGAAGACGAAAGCAAGGCCTTCGGTGAAGGCGGTGTTGGGAACGCCGCGGAGAAGTGTGTGATCGATGCCCTGGAACGAGAACGTCTGCTCGACGTTGTGTCCCAGTTCATGGATGGCGATGTTGTAGCCCTTGTACTTCATGCCGCCTTCCGGGATGCGTGTGCGGAGGTGGGCCTTGTCCGCCAATCGTCCCGCGCCCATGGCGTGACCGGCGCCCCGCGAGGGATCCACGACGATACGTTCGGAAAGCCAACGGGCGGTCTGGTAGGAAAAGCCGAGTTTCACCAGGATGTTGGGAACGTCGCGCTGGAAGGATTCCACCGTAGGATATTTCCGTGACACGATGCGGTCCAATTCGTCTTCCGTGTACCGGCTCTTCGCTCGGAACCCGTTGTACCAGATATCGAACGGTTCCAGGGGGCGTCCAAGTCGTTTTGAAATCAGGTTCGCCGTTCGGGTCATGAGGGGAGAGCCCAGGACGGAGCGGAACAACTTTTCGACTTCCGGTTCAGGTATTTCCCGGTCGCGGTTGAAACGTCGATCGATAAAGGTTGGATCGTCGGGATAGTATGGGTCGAGCGATCTTTCGGCATGGAAGATACGCAGCCACATTGCGTAGCGCGTATCGGGCTCCGCGGCGGCGGAAGGCGCCTGGTTCGCAGCATCCGGATGCGGCGTTACGGTGTTGTCGGAGGGTTTCCAATCCACGTGGGGGTTGTTGATCACGACGGCGGGAATTTCCTGGTCGATGATGCGTTCCATGATGCGCTGGATGAGCTTTTGGCGCGCGAACCCGCCGGGTTTGTCATACTGGGCCTTGAGCTCGTCGCGGAGGCCCCAGTGGGAGATGAGTCTCAATCCCTCCGGGAACAGGCGTTCGCCCTTTTCATCGAGCACGTTGTGCATGTAGATATTGTACGCGTTGATGTAGGAATCGGCGATGGTGTACGCGGAAGCTGCCTGCTGGTTTGCTTTGGCGGGGACCCGGCTGGAAAAGCGCTGTGCGAGCCGCGCCTCCGCCCACTGCCGCCGTGTCCAGTTGGGGCCGAGGTCGAGACGCTCCTGAAGGGAATACAACGGAAAGTTCAACAACGTCATGAATGCGATCTTTGTGCCGAAGAAGTCTTCGTTGACGTGCGCGGAAGGCGAAAACTCGCCGAAGAGGTAATCGACGGGGAGAATCGGTCCCGAGTCGAGCTGCAGCGGAACGTTCAGGTCGCGGTTCAACTCGCGGAAGTATCCGTTGATCAACATGAGATTGTGTTCAAGCCTGTTGAACGTCTTGTCGAGGAGCGTCGAATCCGCGATAAAATATTTCGTGCAAAATGAATGGAAGTCCTGTTCCGTGCCGTCCTCTGCGCGCCACAGCCGCGCGGCCTGGCGGACACCGCGTTCGAGGCGGGCATTCTCCGCGCCGCCAACCCGTGTCAGCAAGCTGTCGATGGTTGTTTCAACAACATCGGTCGAGACGACCGGTCCGGTTTTCAGCCCGCTTTTCGGTTCCTGGAGACAGCCGTGGAAAGCAATCGTTATGGCAATCGAGACAATGAGCGAATGTGCGTACTTGTTCTGCATGGTGACCTCGTGCTGTGTGGTAGTGCCGTTATCACGTGGAGTGTCTATGGCGAGAGGAGTTCTTCCCGTAGGGATTTCTTCAGGCCCTTGACGACCTGGAGGTACGAATGATCGATCATGTCGAATACTTCTGAGGCGGGGATGCTGCCGTCTAGTTCCACCGTGTTCCAGTGTTTCTTGTTCATGTGGTAGCCGGGTTGGACGGCGGCGTACATCGATCGCAACTCCAATGCGATTTCCGGGTCGCACTTCAGATTGATTTTCAATGGCCGGGCGGAGATATCCATGAGGAGAAACATCTTGCCGTACACCTTGATGACCAACGTTTCCTCGTCGAAGGGAAACCCTTCCTCGATTTTTCCTTTTTTCTTCAGGCAGTGGCGGCGGATGGAATCAAGGGTTAGACGCATGAGTGGACAAACTGGATGTGAAACAATGAAACCGGGTGACCGAAGGTGAAGGCACCATCGCGTGATTGCGAAATTCGATTTATCGTTTTATTCTCTAACAGAATGGGTGCCGGGTTGCCTCGGAATGATTCCCTTCTTCGAAGATAATAACTTACCTCCAATTCTTCTTGAACTGGAAGTCGAAGCTGCACCAGGTGTGCAACGTCGGCACAAAGTGTCATCGCCCTTTCGCCCGAACCATTATGGGAGTACGAACATGAACCGCTTTTCTGTACGCCGAAAATCCACCCGCATCGCAAACGCCGCGCTAGTGTACGCCTTGTTGGCTCTGTTTTTCATCCCGGAGCTATCATCGTTCTCCCAAAATTTCACGCTGTCGCAGTTTCCCGCTCCGTTACAGCTCTTTCCCCGGGACGACGAGGACTCCGCCGCGGTCCCGATAAAGGGCTGGGTGCTCGTAGCAGGGTATGATTCCGCGTTCGTTCGGGTTCTGAGAAACAATCAACCGTACAAGCGCGAATCTATGCCCCTGGTGTACAGCGGGAGCAGTGCCCCGTTTTCATTTGCTCCGAAAATTCACGCAGAGCTTTCGGAATACTCCTTCGAGGTTTACGTGAAAAATTCGCTTGGCGCTTCCCTGGTGGCGCGGAGGGACAGCATCGTTTGCGGCGACGTTTTTCTCATTAACGGCCAGTCGAATTCATGGCCCCGCCGCACCCAGGCGAACTACCGGAACGAATTCTGCCGGAGTTTCGGACGATCGACGGGCTACAATCCGTACAACCCGGCCGATACGATTTGGGGTTTGGCGCGCGCCAACGGCAATCTCTGGTTTCATACCGGCGCGTGGGGAATCAAGCTGCAGCAGTTGATCAAGGAGAAGTACGGCGTTCCCGTATGCATTATCAACGGCGGATCGGGCGGATCATCTATCGAGTACAACTTGCCGGACAACGCCAACCGCATGAATTTGAACACCACGTATGGGCGGCTCCTGTACCGGGCGACCAAGGCGGGAGTCGCTGGTCACGTGAAAGCCCTGTTCTGGCACCAGGGAGAATCGAACACCAATTCGACGTGGGTGAATTACCAAAATAACTTTGAGAAATTGCTCCAGGCCTGGAGGCAGGATTACCCTTCCATTCAAAGGTGGTACGTGTTCCAGATACGACCCGGTTGCGGCGGGGCCAACCAGAGCGAACTGCGCGAAGTGCAGCGGAATTTCTATAGCGCGAACATCGAAATCATGTCCACTACCGCTCTTCCGGGCCACGACGGGTGCCATTACACCGCTGCCGGGTATTTCAGGATGGCGGAGCAGTTGTTTCGCCAGATCGCGCGCGACTTCTACGGTTCGGC
>JALUUP010000179.1 GCA_027021285.1 Bacteroidota bacterium
TGAAGGCAAAGCCGAATTGTTGTGATAACTTCACCGATTCTCCGACCATGACGCTGCACATCGGAAGATTTCATTTTACATCGTCGGGGCGCGGCGTTTACAGGGCCGAGCTTCCGGATGTCGATGCACGCAACAAGGGCGCGTGCAAGATTCTTGTTCGATTCGATGCATCTTCTTTTCCGCTTGTAAGATATTACCGCTATGCCCGTTTCAGGAATCCGCACGGGCCATGGACATTTTCTCAGCTCGATTTTTCCGACGTTCCACCCGGCGTGTTGGCAGGTCCCTGGCCGGGGTGGCGAACGATACCAGGTCTTCCGAGGATTTCCGCTCGAATAGGTGAAGAAGATTGCGAAGGAACTTTTGTGTTCTGGGGGGATGAATTGCAACAAACATGCATCCGGGCGGTTTTTCAATTTACGCTTCGTGGCAAGGAAGATATAGTTCTGGACGGGACGAGCGGGCTGGTTCCGGTAGAAGGGGATGTGTACACTTCACATATTCTTCGCGCCGAGCCAATGCCTGTCAACCTGAGACCTGAGCTGGAGAAACGGTATCCGCGATTGTTGTTCGATGCCGGTTTTGTTTCCGTGTTGAAAAGACGCGCACAGACGTCTCATCATCACATCTGGCAACGCGTTTGTTCGCTCTACGACTTGCGCGATGTTCCCGCGAGAAAGACGCCGGAGTCGAAAACGGTCGAAGGGCCGGAACGACTGTTCCCGGAGGACCGGTTGCTCATTACCGCGCTGTTACATCTCTTGCAACATGAAAAGGTGTCCCGTGCGGATGCAGTTCGTGCATTCGAGGATTACCTTGATCTGGCGGATGACTTGCGCTACGAGCCGCTGCAAATCGATACGCAATGCGGCGAGGTCCTGTTTACGATGTGCCTGGCATACGACTGGCTTCATAATTACCTGACTCCGGCGCAGCGGGATCGTGCCAGGGACCGTCTCTTCGAAGTAGCCGACCATTGCTGGCGGCACCTGGGATATGAGAGAAGGGATTTCGTGCAGGCGCATTTCCTGGGATGCGGGTTGGGTATCCTCGCGTTTGCATTCCTGTTTTGGGACGAGCATCCGCGATCCCGGGAGTGGGCGTCGTACTTGCGAGGCGTAATGGAGGTAGTCATTGGCATGCTGCCGGAAGACGGTTTCTTTCCCCACGGAATCAATCTCTGGATTTACGAACACGGCTTTTTGTTCCGGTGGCTGGAATTGTTCAGACACGCGGCCGGCGAGGACTTTTGGGGCAGGTCGCAATATTGGCGCTGCGCATCAGGGTTCCGCGCGGCTGCTACATCACCGGATGGTTTGTACGGCATCACGTTTGGCGACCCCCAGTACCGGGTGGGCGGCGATGCATGGTGTCATTACCTGGTTGCAACGCGCACCGGTTCCGGGAGTGCCCGCTGGATTGGCGACGCGCTTTCAGACGCGCCACACGAAGGTGTTGATTACAGGAATATCCCTCCCAGAAGACGCGTGTACGAGCTGATGTATTTCGATCCGGAAATACCGCCACAACAACCGGATGGCGTTCTCAACACGTTTCATGACGGTGGACAGGTGTTTGTGAGAAGTCGAAAAGATGGGAAAGGATTTCTTTTCACGTTCCGCAGCGGTCCTCCGCTCGGCAAGAAACGCTACGAGGAAGGCGTCCACGGGGCGTACGGCCATAGCGATCCGGCGAACGGGGCGTTCCTGCTTTACTCGGACAACGCGTTCATCGCCTCCGGGCCCGGGCCCGTTTACCGGAGAGACACATCGTTGCACAACACCGTCACGATTGACGGCAAGGGGCAGTTGGGTGATGGATGCGTGTGGTTGCCGGATTTCTTCCCACCGGAAAATCTCGCGGATCCACCTGCGGTCGCCACGGATGATACTTTCGTTTCCATGTCGGTCGAGCTGTCACGGAATTACCTTCCCTTCCTCGGGGTACAGTCGTGCCGGAGGAGCATCGGTGTTGAGCCGGGTGAATTCATCATCGGTTTCGATGAAGTGCGACTTGACACCCCGCGAACCATACAATGGAATTTCCATTCGTGGGAGGATATACAGCGCCTGGATCGTGAGCCCCTGGTGTTCAAGATTGGAAGGAGCCCGCGGGGCGTTTTGCACATGCTCGGTAACGATGAATATTCCTGGAGGATAGGAAGAACGCAAAGTGTGCCGGCCTATCCTCACGACGGGCGAGTGGATACGTCTCTGCAAGTCAGCAGGAACGGCGACCACGTACGCTTTACCTGGGTGCTTGCACTGCGGGAAGGAATCGAACCCCGCGCGAGCGTAAGGGCAGATGGCAGCATGGAAGTCGAGATTTCGCGTGACTGGGTGTTGCGGTTTGACGGTAAAACGGTTAAATACACCTGATGGATTATGAACATGGTATCGTTGAAAGCAGCATGGAAATCGTTTCAGCAATTATGTGCCAGGCTTGAAGACTGATGCGGACGCTTAAACTCAATGAACTCGCCGATAAAGGATGCTGGATATCCGACGATCGCGTGTATGCATTTATCTCTCAGGCGTGTAACGGCATCGCGGAAATCGGCTATCACGGCGATCAGCCCGTGAGCAGAAATTCCCGGATATTCCATGGAGAAAAAGGCGTCGTTACGTTCCAGTATCGGGATGAGAAAAGCGGATGGCTGGATGTCCCGTTCGATGAAGTCGAATGGACTCCAGCGGGTATCATCGTACATGTTCATTGCCGATCGTCGGTGCTGACACTTGAAGTGTGTGCTCATGGTTCGGCGCTCTTTGTCCACGTTCGATCTGATTCAGAGAGCGGATTGGAATTCCGCGCGAGGTTCAACCTTGCCGCCCTTGTGCGCGACGTGCAGGGAGAACGCGAATGGTCAGATCCTGCCTGGTTGGAAAAATCCATCCATCTCGCCTGCCGTG
>JALUUP010000180.1 GCA_027021285.1 Bacteroidota bacterium
CGTCGACAACTGGGAAAATCTTGAAAAGATCCTTCAGGTGTTCACCGAACTGCAAAACGACACCCGCTTCATCTTTCCCGTTCATCCCCGCACGCGAAAACGGATGGAAGAATTTGGTTTATACGAATCGTTCAGGTCTCTGCCGAATCTCATCCTCTGCGATCCCATCGGTTATCTCGATTTCCTCGCCCTCATGGAACGTGCCGCGCTCGTGTTGACGGATTCGGGAGGAATCCAGGAAGAAACAACGTTCCTCCAGGTTCCGTGTATTACGATCCGGGAAAACACCGAGCGGCCTATTACGATCGAAAAGGGAACGAACCAGCTGCTGGGAACTAACGTTCCGCTCATAGTGCAAAAAAGCAGGGAGGCATTGAACGGGAAGACAAAGATGAGTATAATTCCTGAATTATGGGACGGTAAAGCCGCCCAACGAATCATCAAGATTCTGATGGATACGTTTTTCTCATGAAATATTTCCTGACCACCCTTCCATTTGCCTTCCTTATAATATGGATCCAGAGTTCTTCGGCACAGGTTAATCCCGGTGAACAGCCGTCGATGCAACTATTGCCGAGCGGCAGCGACAAAACGGATACCGAAACGATCAAAAGACCCACCTCCAGCAAGCAAATGCCGTTTTCCCGGACGATCGACCCCGACTACTACGTGTGCGGCCCCGGTGACCAAATGGCGCTCGTATTGACAAAGCCCTTCAATGCAACGACCGCCCTCGTCGTATCCGCGGACGGTTCCCTGGTGATCCCGCGCATCGGGGCCGTGAAGATCGCCGGAATGTCGCTCAGCGCGGCGCGTGAGTCGGTGTTCGCGACGCTCCAAAAAAAATATCCCGAGGTTCAGGGCACGCTTTCGCTCATTCAGTCCCGGCCTATCCTTGTCCAGATTCTCGGGCAGGTCAAGTCGCCGGGAATCATGAATCTCACGGCCGGGACGCCGGTATCCGTCGCCATTATGCTGGCGGATATCGAACAGGAAACACCGAGCGCTTCCGGTTTGTCCACGCCTTCCCCCGGAACGCCGGACGCAGGATACCGCGCGCGTCTAGCCAGGAGGTATTTCGGCTCCAACGAATCGGACCAGCGTTCCCTGCGCAACATTACAATCCGACACACGGACGGTACCATCCAACGCGCGGATCTCGTTCGTTATCGCGCGACGAACGATCCCGCCTTCGACCCCTTCCTGCGGGAAGGAGACATCATCGTCGTCCCCGCCCGGCAACAAAACTCTCCATCAATCGGGATATTCGGCGCGGTCAGGAATCCGGGGTCATTCGAATTTCTTCCGGGCGACAAACTATCCGACCTGGTCAAGATGGGATTCGGAATACGTCGTGATATGGATATCACGGGCGCCGTGCTCTTCCGAAGCACGGGCGACACTGTTCCCTTGTCCGTGAACCATTTGACTCGGGAAACATTGAACCCGGATATTTCGCTCCTGCCCGGCGACAGGCTTATTGTGTTCGCCAGTTTGAAACGCGCCACGACCGGGTCGGTCGCTGTCGATGGAGAGGTTCGTTCACCGGGTGTGTTCCCGATCATTCCCGGGGTTACTCGATTGACGGAAGTCGTGAAATCCGCCGGCGGATTTACTGATCAGGCGTGGCCCTCGCTGTGTGAACTCTATCGCCGCCAGACCGGGATCGACGGCGTTCCGATTGATCTGAACAGGGAAGCCGCCCTCAATTTTCAACGGAGCAACCTGTACGTCGAGGATACGTTGCACTGGCGAAACGACAGCCAGCTCCGGGAAGGCAAGGTCGCGGTGGATTTTCACCGGCTGTTCGTTGCCCATGACTCTACCGCCGATATCACCCTCGAAGACGGGGACATCCTGCTTGTTCCGAGGAACACGGGCACTGTCTATGTCTTCGGCCAGGTCAACAGTCCCGGTTTTATCCCTTACGTGGAAGGAAAGGATTTCGACTGGTACATCGAGCAGGCACAAGGTTACGCGGAAGAGGCAAGCACCGGCCGGGCACGAATCATCAAAGCGAACACGCGCGCCTGGATGGATCCGGATGATACGGTCATCGAACCCGGCGACATGATTTTCGTACCCCATGAACCACTGGTACCCTTATCCACGACGAGTGACGTCCTCTCCGTCGCCGCATCCATTATCGGCGCTCTCACCGGAATCACGTCTCTCGTGATTGCGATCTTACGGTAATACCCTGGAGGAATACCCACCGTTGCGATCCGGCCCGGCATGGAACAGAATTCCGATGAGGTGGTGGTGGAACATCGTTTTCCTTGCCGCGCTCAGTGTTCTCATTCTCCAAACCATCGACTATCTGAACTTCGCCATTGACGACGTCTTCATCACGTTGCGCGTGGTAGAAAACCTCGTACACGGCAACGGCTTCGTGTACAATCCCGGGGAATTCGTGGAAGGATATTCCAACTGGCTGTGGGTTGTCCTTCTGAGCGTGCCTGCGGCATCGTCCATGTCGCAACCAGCCACGGAGTTCGGCCTGCTTTGGGCCGCGAAAGCGTTAAGTTACGCTTTCGCTCTCGGTACGATTTCACTGACGTTCTTTCTCACCCGGAGGTTGCTTGCCGAATCGAACCTCAAGCACATGTTTTCCGCCGTGTCGGTTCTGGCGCTGGTTTCATGCGCCCCGTTTGTCCTGTGGAGCCTGAGCGGTATGGAGACCCTGGCCTGCGCGTTCTTTTTCACGTTGGCGGTGTACCTTCTCGCGGTAATTTTTTCCCCGCGCGCACCCTACCATCCTGTGCACGCCCGCCTCTACGTGGCCCTGGGGTTCGTCCTGGCCCTGGCCTCGTTAACCCGACCGGAACCGGTGCTGCACGCGGGATTGGCTTTCGCATTTCTCGCATGGAAATCACCCTCGCACGAACGGAAACGGGGCCTGCTATACAGC
>JALUUP010000181.1 GCA_027021285.1 Bacteroidota bacterium
CCGCGCACCTGTCGTCAAGGAGATGTTTCCGGAAGGCGGAGCCCGAGGCACGTGGCATATCGACCTTGCCTGCTGGGCGGATGCGATGATCGTCGCGCCGGCCTCTGCAAATACCATCGCGAAGATCGCCTGCGGTCTTGCCGACAATTCTTTGACTGCGCTGGTGCTGGCTCTGAAATGCCCGCTTCTCGTCGCGCCTGCCATGGATGTCGACATGTATCATCATCCTGCGACGCAACGCAATCTTGAACTTCTCGAGCAACGGGGTGTGCGCGTCATACCGCCGGAGGCGGGCGAACTTGCCAGCGGTCTTCAGGGCGAAGGCCGTCTTGCGGACTTGCGGACATTGGTCGATGCGGTCAGATATGCCATTGGAGGGGAACAGGACCTGGTCGGAAAAAGCGTTTTGGTGACCGCGGGCCCGACCTATGAGGATATCGACCCGGTGCGATATCTCGGCAACCGCTCCACGGGTAAAATGGGATTTGCCGTTGCCGCCGCTGCCGCCAGGCGAGGTGCGACGGTCACTCTGATATCGGGGCCAAGTCTCCTGCCGTCTCCACCTGGAGTCAAGCGGATCGATGTGCGGTCTGCCGAAGAGATGTTCGAAGCTGTAAAGGCGGAGGCCGGAGGAATAGACGTTGCGATCATGGCGGCTGCGGTGGCCGATTTTACACCCGACGAGGTCTCGTTGCACAAGTTGAAAAAATCAACCGACGCATCGGAAACCCTGACACTGCGGCTGCGTCGTACTCCGGATATCCTTTCCTGGTTAGGGAGGAGTTCTCGACCATCGGTCCTGGTTGGATTCGCTGTTGAAACAAAGGACATGATTGATGAAGCCCGTCGAAAGCTGCGGGAAAAAAACGCCGATCTCTTTGTTGTCAACAATCCGTTGGAAGAAGGGGCTGCCTTTGCGGTCGATACGAACAAGGTGACATTCGTGACCGAAGAGGAAGAGATAGATTTCGAACGGCAATCGAAGGCCCGTGTGGCCGATCACATTCTGGACTTCGTTGTGAAAAAGCTTACACAAGCCGGTAATTCAGGTACGTGGGTGTAAATCGAGGCTGCCATGGATAACATGCTCGATGCGGTTCGGCAATTTCTCGAACACGATGCGGAGTTATTCGGAGGAGAAGCATACAACCGGACTCTGTATGAGCAATTAGTACAGCATATCAACGCCACATGGAGACCTTCCATCGATTCTTCCCGGATATCCCCCCAACGGTTTCAATCGGCGACATCGCTTCGCCAGCTCTACGACAGCATCCACACGTGCCGGAATTGCCCCCTTGGAAAAACACGGACCAATTTTGTCTTCGGAGTCGGAAACCCGAAGGCTGATATCGTTCTTGTGGGTGAAGCGCCGGGTGCCGAGGAGGATCGTAAGGGTGAACCCTTCGTCGGCCGGGCGGGCAAGCTCCTGAACCAGATACTGGAATCGGTTCAATTCAAGCGGGAGGAGGTGTATATCTGTAATATCTTGAAATGCCGGCCGCCGAATAATCGCGATCCCTTACCCACAGAAGTGAACGCGTGCGAACCGTATCTCCATCACCAGCTTGATTTGATAAAACCAAAAATAATCGTAGCATTAGGTCGCGTAGCGGCGCAAACATTATTGCGAACCAAAGAAAGCTTGACCCGGTTGCGAACCAGGGTCCATTCCTACCATGACATGCCAATGGTGGTTACGTATCACCCGGCGGCCCTGCTCCGCAACCCCAATTGGAAACGCCCCACGTGGGAGGATTTCAAGAAAGTGCGCGAGATGTTTGAGAACCTGAAAACAACCGGCTGATGGCAGAAGGAAGAACAAATACACCGCGTTCTTCGGGGAACGGTTCCGCGGAAGGACGGGTACCGCCTCAAGCCCTCGAAGTCGAACAAGCGGTACTGGGTGCGATGCTGCTGGAACAATCCGCTGCGACGACCGCTATCGAGATGCTCGCGCCGGAGTCGTTCTACAAGCAGGCGCACCAGCTTATTTTTCGAGTGATGCGCGACCTGTACAAGCGCAATGAACCCATCGACCAGATTTCCGTCATCGAGGAATTACGCCGGCGTGGCGAACTGGAAAGTATTGGATCGGTCATGTACATCACCGAATTGCTCACCTCAGTCTCCACCGCCGCCCATATCGAAAGTCACTGCCGGATACTCAGCGAGAAAGCCCTGGCGCGGGCCATCATCGATCGTACCATCACGACACTGAATCACTGTTACGATCAGTCTGTCGATGCGTTCAGTCTGCTGGACGAGGCCAGTGCGAATTTATTCAAGCTGTCCCAGCTGCACATGAAGCGCTCGTACATTCCCATGGAGAAGGCGGTCAAAGACGTAATGGAACTGATCGACTCCATCCAGGAACAGCATCACGGTATAACGGGCGTACCTACTGGCTTTCCGGAACTGGACAACCTGACCGGCGGATTCCAGCCGTCCGATTTAATAATCATCGCCGCCAGGCCCTCGATGGGAAAAACCGCCTTGTCCTTGTCCATTGCGCGGAATGCCGCCATCGATCATAACCGGGCGGTTGCGTTCTTTTCCCTCGAAATGGCCGCCCCGCAGCTTACGATGCGACTCTTGTGTGCCGAAGCACGTGTCAACATGCATCACGTGCGTACCGGGCGCCTACGCGATGACGATTGGCCGCGTATCAGCCAGCACTTCGGACGATTGGCAGGCGCAAAAATATTCATCGACGACACACCGGCTCTCAACATCCTCGAGTTGCGCGCCAAGGCGCGTCGCCTGAAAGAAGAACACGATATCACCCTGGTTATCGTGGATTACCTCCAGCTTATGCACGCTCCCAAAGCGGAGAGTCGCGAACGGGAAATTTCCATGATCAGCAGTTCGCTCAAAGAATTGGCCAAGGACTTGAATGTGCCCGTCGTGGCGCTGTCCCAGTTGAATCGCAGCATCGAACACCGCAGCGACCCGATCCCGATGCTCTCCGATCTCCGCGAAAGCGGTTCGATCGAACAGGACGCTGACGTCGTAATCTTCGTGCATCGCAATTTGCACAAGCGCGAAGATGGGGAAATGAGTGACGAGGGAAAAGCGAAGATCATCATCGGTAAACAGAGGAACGGTCCCACGGGACAATTGGAACTTGCCTTTGTCAAGGAATACGCCAGGTTTGAGAACCTGGAAATGCG
The DNA here is from genome assembly GCA_027021285.1 of Bacteroidota bacterium. Lineage (GTDB taxonomy): Bacteria > Bacteroidota > Ignavibacteria > SZUA-365 > JAADGX01 > JAADGX01. The sequence continues at coordinate 3,174 of JALUUP010000181.1, forward strand.
GTTCCTGGAAGAGTCCGCCCCTTCTTCCGATATGGAGACCCCTGCCTTTTAATAACCGGCTTTTTCAATTCCAGGTTGAATTTCCTTGAACAATGTGCTTGCGCAATCGCCGAGATGAAGGAGAGCGATTCTTTCCCGCGAAAACGTGACAAGCCGCTGTTCTGGATGGGGAAAACATTCGGGATTGCATGGACACGAAAAACCCATTTACATTACTACGAGTTCTCTTCACGGATTTAAACGCTATGAAAATAATCTATCTTCTTTCTGTTTTCACGTTATTGGTACCAGGCATGTGTGCTGCTTCCGGCGGACCGGGCGACGATCCCTTGTCGTTCACTGTTCAATTGAAATATGGTTCGGTGGGGGTTGAATCCTCGACTGCCGTCAACAATACGGCGTTGTTCTTGCCAGGCAGGAACGACGACTTGAAGAAATCGCCGTTCCTGGCGGGAATCCTGTCGCTGATTGTCCCCGGCGCGGGAGATATTTACGCCGGGAATTACATCATGGCGGCGGTTTTCGCGACCGCTGAAGCGCTTATGTGGATTACTCATTTTAATTACATGGCGAAAGGGGATGATCAGACCGCTCTTTTCGAATCCTTTGCCGATCAGCATTGGAACGTGGTCAAGTACACCGGCTGGCTGAACAAGTGGGGTCGGGAATTTCCGGGCGGTGAAGATACGGAGATTATTTACATCAATCCGGATGAAAGCCTGCCTCCCTGGGAACGGGTGGACTGGGAGGCCATGAACCGGGTTGAAGACGCCATTACGGAGTTCTCCCATAGGCTTCCGCGGCGTCCCGATCAGCAGTACTACGAGCAGATCGGGAAATACCCGCAGTATAATCATGGTTGGGATGATCAACTGAGCGACACGAAGGAATACTTCTCGAACCTCTCTCCGCGCTTCCTTGAATATGCCGGGATGCGTGGAGATGCAAACGATCTCTACGCAATCGGTGAAACGGCGGTCAAGCTGATTGTCTTGAATCACATCCTCGCGGCTGCCAACGCCGCCTGGTCTGTTTCCAGATACAACAAGAGGGTGAAGTTTTTCTCGAGGGTGGATATGCGGCAGGGAGCTGACGGCCACCTGGTGGCTCATCCCACGGCATCAATCCAGGTCCGTTTCTAAGACAAAACTTTTTCGGTTATTTCCCGTACACCTGACGGATGTTTTCTGTAAGTATCTCGGGACGTTTTCCTCGCCTATGTCGCGTCTTGTCTTTCGGGTACTGGTTCTCATTTTCCTGCTTGAAGCGGGAGTGTCGGCAGACACGCGGTTCACCCACTTGCCCGTGAACGTGGCAGGTGTGCTCGTTGATTACGTTTTTCTTGACGTAACGGGGGACGGTGTTGCCGATCTCCTGGTTCTTTCACGAAACGAAAATAGATTAGCCGTCCAGGTTCACCATACCCGTCGCGGAATCGGCTTTTCCGGAGATCCGAATCAGACCGTAGAACTTCCAAAGGGAACGATGGCTGTGTGGGCGGGAATTTTTCCAGCGCCCGTGGGGAAAGCCATCGTCGTTCTGACGGTGGATGGCGTTTTCTTTTTGCCCGGGCGCAAGAATTATTTTCCGAACACTCGGTGGAAGTCACTATATTCGGCGCGATGCTGGGATCTACGAAAGGTCCAGGAACCGGGGTGGATGCCGTTTATTCGGTCGTTAGGGAACGGTGCACTGGAATTGGTCGTACCGCAATCGAATGGTTTCAAAGCTATCGTCAAGTCACGCAAGAATCTGTCCGCTTCTCCGCTTCTGTCGGTGGAGTTCCAGACGGGTGCCGCGACGCCCAAACGATATGGAGCAGGCGAACCGTGGTTTGGATTGCTTTGGAAGGATATCAACCACGACAGCATTCGTGATTTGGTCTGGGTGGATGAGCGCCAATGCCGATTCGTCCTGGGATCGAAAAACGGTTTCACGGACGGGGTGAAAGGCGGGTTCAATATTCCACGGGGAGGTCGGATTCTTGGAATCACCGAATCCACCGGTGACGGAGTTCCGGATGTGTTCCTGGTACGTGACTCGGAGCCTGGATTGTTCAAGACAAAGGAGTTGAATGTCTCCATGTTTTCGGGACAGCGGGAAAGACGACAGATATCGTTTCGCGGTAACCCGGATCAAGTGTGGGAGTTCGAGGGTGTCCAGGTTGTTCCCCGCCTCGTGGATTACAACGCGGACGGAAAAAGCGATCTTGTCGTCAGTGTCGTAGCGTTCACCGTGGGCAATGTCATCTCCTCGCTCTTGCGTTCGAGCATAAAGTACCAGATCCGTTTTTACCCCGCCCGGGACGGGACTATTCATCGACGGCCCGCTATGGTGCGGGAGTCCGTTCTCGATGGCAAGATATACAACAACCTTGCGCATGAGCCCCTCATGGGATTCGGCGACGTGACGGGAGACGGATTCCAGGATTTCATTCTCGGAATGGAAAACACGATATTTTGCTTTCGGGGTGATAAGCAAGGCAGGTTCCAGTTTGGCGCTTATGATGGAATCAGAAAAGCCCTTTCCGAAGACGCCCGCCTCAGGGTGTTTGATGCTGATGCCGATCACAGGGATGATTTGTGTATAAAAGAGTACACCAGCAATTCAAGCATACTTCACTTTTACCTGGCCCGGTAATTCTCGCCGGCCTTCTTGTCGTATCCGTTGTTTTTTTCTCGTGTCGCGTCTCCGCGCAGACCGCTGATGTCAGGCACCCGGTGCTGGGCAGTATTGTCGTGCTCGGGAACCGGACCACGGACGCGGAGGTGATCCTTCGCGAGTTAACCGTACACGTTGGGGATACGCTGACGCGTGAACAATTGGAATACTCGCGCACAAGGATATACAGCCTGGGCTTGTTCAACCGCGTCGATATGACCTATCCTCCTCTGGATACAACCGTGCTGATCATTTCCGTCGAAGAACGCTGGTATCTGTTTCCTGTTCCGGTTCTTGGTCTCGTGGACAAGGATTGGCGGAAGGTTTATTATGGCCTGGGTCTTGTGCATTTCAACCTGGCCGGGCGTGGACAGAAATTCTTCGCGGGTTTTGCCCTGGGTTACGATCCATGGGTTGCGGTGAGTTACCGGGATCCCTGGATCCTCGGGAGACTGGAAATGTTTTCGGAAAGTGAAATTCGTTACTCGAGGGTGCGAAACAAAAGTTTACTTTCCCGGGGTGATGAAGAAAACTTCGACGAGATTCATTACGGTCTCAGCCAGGTGTTGGGAAAAAGGTTTACTCCGTTTTTCAGTGCTTGGATAGATCTTGGTTTCGACTATGTGGAAGTGACTTCAAGGCGAAACGGCCGGACACTTTCAGGCAGCGGCATCGACCGTTACGCGTCTGTCGGAGTCGGGGCCGTCTTCGATACACGAAATCTGAAGGAGTATCCAACGTATGGTTCGTACAGTTCGCTAATGCTTCGAAAATACGGATTGTTCTTTGGTGTGCTGGACCACGTGGTCGCTTCAGTGGATTTCAGGAAGTACGTGGAGTTTTCCAACTTCCTCTCTTTCGGTGTCCGCGGGTTTTCCGCGATGTCCATTGGGCCGCGCGTACCGAACTATCTTCACATGTATTATGGCTACAGCAATCGTCTCCGCGGGCATTTCTACCGAATCCAGGAGGGTGAGAACATTTTCGGCGTCGCGGTCGAAACGCGAATTCCAATCGTAAAGGAGGAGTACCTCGTGTTGAATGTTCCGTTTCTTCCACCCCAGTTTTCAACTCTTCGGCTGGGGTTGTACGCCGCGGTTTTTGCCAACGCGGGAACAACGTGGAACAGGGGGGACAAAATCGATCTCCGGCATCTTCCCGCCGGCTACGGAGCGGGACTTCATCTCTTATTGCCCTACGGTCACGTGCTTCGTGCCGAAGGAGCCGTTGATGAAAAGGGTTCCGGAGAATTGTACCTTGTTCTTGGGGCATCTTTCTAATGAACGTCTTCTACACACCTCCCGGTTTGGTCTCCGGCAAGACGCTTTGGATTGAGCAGCCGGACTTCCATCATCTCGCCCATGTTCTGCGGATGGGAGTGGGGACGGAGATCGAAGTGACCGATGGGGTGGGAGGCTATTATCTTGCGACCGTGGAATCGGTCGAGGGAGAACGAGCGCGCTGCCGCATACTGGAATCGAGGCCTGGATTTCACGAACTCGCTGTTTACGTGGCGCTTGCATTTCCCTTGATGAAGCAACCATCAAAGTTCGATCTGGTTGTGGAAAAAGCAACCGAACTCGGGGTCAGGGAAATCATCCCCTTGGTCACGGCGCGTACGATCCCTCGCAGCGGAAAAATCGAGCGATGGAAACAGATCGCCCTTTCAGCCACCAAGCAATGCCGACGGGCATATTGTCCTGTTATCACCACGGTTCATCAATGGCAGGATCTATTGAACCGGTTTTCAGACTACTCGCATCGCCTTGTTCTCCATGAGCGGCAAAGAGAGTCGGTCCCGGGCTCTGATCCGTTTTCCGAAGCATTCATAGAAGGGAGTTCCGTGCTCGTTATTGTTGGACCGGAAGGTGGTTTCACGGAAACGGAGATCGTGGAGGTCGAAGAAGCTGGATGTACGCCCGTGTGGCTGGGTCCTCGAAGACTGCGGAGCGAGACTGCGGCGCTCCACGCAATGTCCCTTACATCATTTTATTCGATGGGAGCGTAATGTCATACTTGAAGATCATTGAACGAGCTTTTCGCATACTGAAATCCAACGTGCGATCCGCGTTCGATACCATTTCGACGGAGGAACAGCGGGAACTGAGGGATTTTGAAGAGGAACTGAAGCGCGAGTACGAACGGGAACGACAACGATCTGATCGCTCTCGCCAGGATCGGCGAGAAGCCACCGGGACAGGTACGAAAAGGACGGCACAGGATTATTACGCCGTGCTTGGTTTGACTCCCGGCGCAACGATGAAGGAAGTTTCGAGAGCGTACCGCGATATGATTTCAAAATATCATCCCGACAAAACCACGAACCTGGGAAAAGAACTCCAGGAGCTCGCCGCGCAAAAGTCCCGTGAAATCAACGAAGCGTACCAATGGATCAAGGAACACCAGTCAGCGTGACAAGAATGCGCCGACGAACAGTCCTACCTGAATAAACGTGTTTCCCAATTTCAATTCCGGCATATCGAGGACCTCGAACCGGTTGTCCGTCGTCCATGTGCCGCCCGCCATTCCCAGGTATCCACCCGCCACGCGAAAGGTGATGAAAGGGTTAATGATGTATTCTGCTGTCACCCACGGCGCATACACGAAAGTCGATTGGGTGAAAATGTGGCTTTGGCTATCCGTCATAATCCCCTTGTATTGGTCAAGTATTTCCTTCCACGTCAACAATACGTTGGGCGATTGAACCAACGTGAACTGGTTCGCGCCTCCGCCGATCAATCCCCCGATAGAGACGACGAAATCTCCGAAGGGTATGGAGTATTCGACAGTACCGCCGATGAAATTCACGTCGTACGTGACCGATTGATATAATTCGTTGACGACGCGGTTGGACTCGGTGCTCCCGCTTGCCAGCATGGCCCCGACGCGCAAGTTGTCGATGGCGAGGATGTATGCATACGCCGCTCCTCCCATGAGAAACATTCCGCTGTTGCTGAGTTCCGGGAGATGCGCAGATTGCAGTTGCTGGTTGATCTCGGAAGTACCGGCATGGAACCACATGGGTATGGCTCCGATTCCGGCTCCAACGACGCCTTTTGGAGCGCTGGGACGCCGCGACACCGGCGCCTCGTCCTGTGATACAGCCGTTTCGTTGAACGAACAAAGAATGATGAGAAAAGCCAACGCAATTGGTTTCATGATAACCGCCGTTTACATGGATAAAACATTCGTTTCCACTGCGATGAAAAGGACAACGCGGACGAGGATATTGGCATAGATACCCGCCACCACATCGTCGAGCATGATACCCAATCCGCCGCGCCTTTGATCAAAATAATTGGCGGGAGGGACCTTGGCAATGTCGAAGAACCGGAATGCGAAGAACCCCAGGATGACGGGAAGCAATTCCTTGGGTAACCCGAGTAACGCGATCCACATTCCAAGAAATTCATCTATAACGACAATGGAAGGATCGCCTCCGTGCTCTTTTTCCAGGTGCGCCGCAGCGATGGTGCCGGGAATAAAGGTCAGAACACAAACGGCAAGGAGTACGTACCAGGTGTCCATGCCGGGAATAAACCAATAGATCAAGGCGGCAACGAGGGAACCAAATGTCCCGGAGGCGATGGGAAAATATCCGGAAAAGAGGCCGGTCCCGAGCACTCTCAGCAAGAGGGGAGTCCGCCGCGCACGTTCGTCGCGGGAAGCGGAATCACTCAAGGGACTGCTCACCGGTCTTCAGGAAAAGAACGCTACGGTTTTCAAACAGGTACTGGATCGCGGTCAGGACCGTAAGAATGGTGACGATCAGCATCAATGTATAGACGAGGTCCGGAGCAAGGAGTGCAGGGATCATCGCGCCGATATGCTGATGAACCCATCCGACATCTTTCAGCACGTACACGAGCAAGATATAGTACAGGACCGTCATTTGGACAAACGTTTTTGTCTGGGCGAATTTCGAGGTGTTGAACTCCAGGTTTTTGATTTCCGAGTAGATACGCACACCGGTCATACCGAGGTCGCGGATGACAATAACAGCGACCATCCACCAGGGAGTCAAGCCGAGAAAACCGAAGGCAATAAATGCCGATGACGTCAGGATCTTATCCGCGAGGGGATCAAGGAATTTCCCAATCCGTGTAACGCTGTTACTGCTGCGCGCAATCTGCCCGTCGTACCAGTCGGTGATGGCTGCAAGGAAGAACACGGCAAGCGACCATTGCCGGGTAACCGGGTCCGGTGAAACAAGGCACACGTAGAACACCGGGGCCAGCAGGATGCGCAACATGCTCAACTGGTTCGGAACGGACGTCATACGCGGTTGGGACGATACTGGTACAGACACGTTCTGAGCCTTTTGTGTTCCATTGTTGAAGATACATAGCTCATGCGAAAATCCATACACGTTACGCCCTAAAAATCCTTCCTGCTGAATATGTATTGCGTGAGTCCATATAAAACACCGGCAAAGATAGCACTGGACCATACAGGCATCCAGTTGATTTCGCTGTGAAGAATCACGTTGTTCATGAGCGAACTGATGTCATCCGGTTTCGGGAGGATGTAGTACAGGGCGTCAACGACACCGCGGTATGTTTCGGAAGAACTGATGGCGTAAAGAAAGATTTCCCGTTTTGCAAGGAGGGGGGACAGGATGATGAGAAATCCGTATGCGAGAATGATGCCGAGAGCCGAGCTGCGCGTTGTTACCCCGATGAAGAGAAGAAATACGTAGAGGACGATGAACGCGAACGTGATCGGGAATATGGTCAATAGGAAACCACTGTCCCAGTAACCGGTCCGGAAGGATATAATAAGCCACATGCCAACGATGTAATAGGCGACGTTGAAAAGAACAATGAGCGTTCCTCCGATGAATTTGCCCGCCAGGATCGTCGAGCGCGACACCGGTTTCGAGATGAGAAGATCGATAACGCCTTTTTCCAATGTGTTCGGCATGATGCTGGCCGTGGCGAATATTGATAAGAATATCGCGGCCATGTACAAGAGATTGGCGATCATCAGCTCGATCGTGCGAACCAACGTTTCCAGGGGAGAACCGCTGTTTGAAAACTGTTCGAGCCCCTGGAGTTTGACGTTGAGGTCAAAATCGCTAAAGAGCGCGACGAGCAGCATGATACACAATATCACGTTCGAGATTGCGAAGAATCCGATCATCGTTTTCTTGGCGATGGATTCCCGTATGGTGTTCTCTATGATGGCGAGAAGCTTCACTGGTTCTCGTCCTGTATCACCTTGATGAAAAAGTCCTCGAGCGAATGCTTCTTCTGTTGCATGCCTTCGATGAGCATTCCACGGGATCGGAGAAGGTCGCTGACGCTATTTGCTTCCTGTAAATCCGGCACGGTGACGGTGATTCGGTCTTGTTCGATCTGAAAATGAAGGCTTCGCGCCTGCAATTCCATCTCCACGGAGGCGACGTTGCCGTGAGCGGTGATTTCCCATTGGTCTCCGGCTTTTGTCAGCGAGGATACCGTTCCCTCCCGGATGAGTTTTCCCTTGTGCAGAATTCCAACCCGATCAGAGATCATTTCCACTTCGGACAAGAGATGCGAATTGATGAATACCGTCGTTCCATTGTCCCGGAGGTGCTTGATGAGCTCACGGATTTCTTTTCTGCCCAAAGGGTCCACACCATCCGTTGGTTCATCGAGAAAAATCACCTCCGGCTGATTGAGCAACGCCTGGGCGAGGCCGATGCGCTGCATCATGCCCTTGGAATATTTCCGGAATTTCACCTTTCGCCATTGCTCCATCCCCACCAGTTTCAGCACTTCATCGATCCGATTCTCGAGTTTACGCGGCTCCAAGCCCGTTAATTTTCCAAAGAAGCGCAGGATCTGTTCGCCGTTCAGGTATGGTGGGTAACGGTGATTTTCAGGCAAGTACCCAATCCTGGTTTTCGCCTCGGTCGAACCAAGGGGCCTGCCAAGGACGGTGCCGGAACCGGACGTTGGAAAAGCAATTCCCAGGAGGAGTTTGATAAACGTTGTTTTCCCGGAGCCGTTCGGTCCGAGTAACCCGAATATCTCACCGGGATGAACATCGAGGGAAACACCGTCGAGCGCACGTACCGCGTGGCTCGACCTTGGCGAATATATTTTGGAAAGCGAAGATGCAGCAATGACCGTCATTCTGTGCGAAAGATAGGGAAAACAGGGGCGCCGCAAAACGCTTGTGGAAAAAATCTCCCTGGGAAGGGTCCATACTGTGTTTGTACCCTGCGTGTTGAACAATGAATGACCATTTCTTACCTTCAGTGAGAAAAGAAGATGTCATATACATTGTGAGGGTGATCATGGGAAAGAAGGTACGATATTGCTTGTTCACATCCGGGATATGCTTCCTTCTGATTGTATCCCTGCCCGCGTGGGGGCAGGATATTGATTTTGGCGATGTCCAACTTGGGTCTTATAAAGATTCAACGGCGACGATACAGAATCCCCTTCCAATTCCGGTGAGTGTTACTGCCTCGTATATGAAGAACAACCCAAGCGACTATTCCATCATTGCCGGTGGAGCGCCGTTCACCGTTCCGCCTGGCGGTACGCATTACATGGGGTTGCGATTTAAACCGAGCGCGCTCGGCATTCGTACGGACTCTCTCGTGCTCGAAGGTCCTTATCCCGGGAGCCCGTTTTACGTCGGGTTGCGAGGGCGGGGGGTTCCCGTGCCGGTGGAGCTCGCCGCATTCACGGCGACATCCACGAATAACGGAATTGTTTTGCGGTGGACGACAGCTTCCGAGACCAACAATTACGGCTTTGAAATCCAGAGGAGGAACAACGAGAACGAAATGTTCAAGACTATCGGATTTCTTCGAGGACACGGGACGAGCGTTGATGAACAACGCTACAGTTTTCTTGACCGGGACCCGCTCCTCTATCCCCGTGGATACGGTATCGTGACCTATCGACTCAAGCAAGTGGATTTCGACGGAACATCTAGCTTCTTTTATGCTCCCTCTGTACATGTTGACCGGTTGGTCAATAGCGCGGAGGCGTTCACGGTTCAGGCATTTCCGAATCCATTCCGCTCATCCTTGAGGATCATTGTTCGAAACAGTGAAACGGTAGATGAACCGATCCGGGTTCAACTCTATGATGCCATCGGAAGAAGAATCGCCGGATCCGACATACCTCGTCCTTCCGGTGGACGGAAGTTGAGCTTCAGTCTCGATAACACGTTGTTTAAGTT
>JALUUP010000182.1 GCA_027021285.1 Bacteroidota bacterium
AGCCAGTGGGATCGGTGTACGGTTGCTTGTCGATGCGCTTTCGCACTGGAAGAAAACCTGAACCCTCGCACCTGTTCGAGCAACGAGTTCAACACGGAACGCGGAGTGAAAGTACTCCGCGTTCTTACGTTACAGCCCTACACCGATGGAATAATAGAGAAGGGTTGGTCCGGTGGTAATGAAATCACGGCTTGAAGGACCTTTGATCAAAAAGCTTTTTCCGACCCCGAACTGCGAGGGACCGATCGGAGTGTCGAATGCGAGAGCAACGCCGATCCCATGACGTAAATCCTTGAAACGTATTGCTTCCGGGACGGTCCAGATGCTTCCCAAGTCATACCTGAACCGGATGTAGGTGTCAAAGAGAATACGGATGGGGAGCTGGTAACGATACTCGATGCTGGTGGCAAGAAGTTGCCTTCCGCGGAATTCATATTCGCGCATCCCCCAAAAGGAACTCTCGCCACCCAGCGCGAATTGCTCGGTGAATGGCAGCGTCTTGTCCGCGTATCCAAACTGGACGCGAGGATGAAGAGTGTGCGGACCGAAGGAAAAATACACGCCGTAATCAGCCGAAACTTTGAAAAACGCAATGGTGCTTCCCAAGGCGCGCTGAGCTGAACGATACGTGATGTCCAGATGCATTCCCGTTCTGGGGAATGGGTAGCGGTCTTTGGAATCGATCAACGAACGAAGCTCGATAGCGCCGATACGGTTGTTTTCATGTGATTCCAGTATGCCGGACACGTACCGGAGGGAATGGTTTTCGTACACGAACGATGCGGTCACGTTTCCAAAGCGCTCCAGCGTGGTTCCAAGGCTGAAAGATGCGCCGGCGATGATCGTGCGATATCGCCCGGAAGGTTCCCGTTTGAACGTGGCCGCGCTCCCCGTCTCGACGTCCCGGTACCGGTCCCAATCCGCGAGGTCATAGTACATCTGGGCGTTCACGAGAACATTTGTCCAGAATAACCGGTTGGAGCGAAAATTGAGCTCGTATCGCCGGTTTTTCGTTCCGCCGAAAAACCCGAGACTGAGGGATGCGCCGCTGCCGAACAGGTTGTCGTCGCGGAAATCAGTGGCTATCTGCGCGTTGCGTTCATTGTCGGCACGGATACCGAGACGTACCATCCTCGCGGATCGTTCTATAACGTTCAGGATGAGATCATAAACGGAATCACGCTTTTGAATATCGATGCCGACATAGTTGAACAGACCCAGGCCTTCGATCCGTGCCAGGCCTTTTTTCGCTTCCTGGAAGCGGAAAATGTTGCCGGGGCGAAGCGGAAATTCGCGCAGGATGACGATCTTGTTGGTGATCTTGTTGCCATGCACACGAATCGAGGCCAGCCTGCCCGCGCGCACCAGGACATGTAACGTTTCCCCCCCATCCTCGGACCAGGTTGAATCCACGGAAGCCAGCGAATATCCCCCCGAGCGGTATTGTCGAAGAATGGTTTCACAAATCGTTCTGATTGATGCGTTGGTGTACGGCAAGGGAAGCAGGCGCTGGAGAACGAGAGGGAGCGAATCCCGGAGAGGAGAAAACGTACGGTGAATAAAGACATTGAAAATGGTGGCCGCTACAAGGGACACCTGTCTTGCGTTATCGGTATTCCGGCCGTCCGTTTTGTTGACCGGACTACCGTTTACGACGCTGCGCTGGAAAATGGCGGGCGCGACGGGGGAATCGTTGCTGTCTTCGATGTGCGTGGCGCTGTCAGGCAGCCGGTGTCCGTTCTGTTGTCTGTACCAGTCGGCAATCAGCTCCCTGATACGGGGAATTGCCTGCCTGGCGGCATCGTATCCGCGCTGGATGAGTGTATCGGCGAATTCGAATGATGTCGAAGAAAACTCGTGGACGTCAGGTTCGATCACCACGTCGGTGCGCTTCAGTTGTTCCTGGTTTCCGATTTCCATCATGACGTTGAGAACCTGGTCAAAGGTCTCGAGCGGATTCGTGATATCGGAGGATTTCCGCAGTCCGCTCGTCGTATTGACGGCGATGACAATATCGCAGCCTTCATCCAGCGCGACATCGGTTGGTACATTGGAAACGAGACCGCCATCGACGAGGGCCATGGAATCCAGGACGAGAGGTGCGTAGAGGACGGGAACGGTGGACGATGCGCGCATGGCGGTGGCGAGGTCCCCGTCGCGGAAAATGTAGCGTTTGCCCGTGTAGAGGTCGGTGGCAACCGCGCGAAACCTGTATTTGAGGGCGTCGAAATCTGGGATCGGACGATAGATCCCCTGGAGGGCGAGAAGCTGGAGCATATTGGTCAACCGCTGCCCATTTGAAACCGATGGAGGAATGACCAGGTTGAGACCGTCGAAACGAAGGGACAGGATGCTGCGATCCACGACACGTTTCTGATCGATGAACAACTCCCGGCGGGGTGCCTCGTTCGACACGTTGAGCACGGAATGCCAGTTCATCGTGTGAATGGATCGTTGGAGGTCTTCGGCCGACATGCCGGATGCGTACAGCCCTCCGATGATGCTTCCGACGCTGACGCCGACAATGCAATCGAGAGGTATCTCTGCTTCTTCGAGGGCTTTCAGCACGCCGATCTGGCTTATGCCCCGGGCCACACCGCCGCTTAAGACCAGTCCGATCCGGGGAACTGCAATTTCGGGCAGCGGAACACGGGAAAACGGGTGGGCGGTTTTGAATACGACGGGGAGAGCAACCGGTGCCTTATCCGGGGGATTCTCCTGGCTCTGCACTTTGGCAGGGATAGCAATCGTCAGGAAGAAAGACATGACCAGAAATGTGATTCGCGCTGTCATCGTGCTCCCTCCAACATATAGAGTAAAGCGTGGAGATGCAATAAAGAAAAGCCGCCCTTCCCGGAAGAAAGGACGGCGCCGACAGGGTTACAGGAGGACGTTAGAAATCCAGTCGGGAACCTATCGACAGTGATGCAGTCGAAAAATTGTTTGAGAAGACGCTGGAAATGTTATCGGTCGCGATGTCGAGCGTGAATCGTTCGACACGTATTCCGATGCCCGCCGCGATCATGACCGGTTGGTATCCGCCCAGAGTGATCCCGGTGCGGAGCGGAAAACCGTCCAATCCTTCCCATTCGCCGCCCAGCCCGATCCGCCAGTTCGTGGAATTACCCGGTTCGTCGTTGAAGCCCTTGTGCACAGCCACGGCGAGGGCCAGGGGAGCACGATAGAAATAAAAGTTACGGAAATCGACCGATGCCCCGAGATGAAAAGCGGTGGGCAGGGACGAACTGAACGCGTCAACGGCGATGTCGTCCCCGTTGAGCTTATCCCATAGAGCGGATAATTGGTCGTCGCTTGCGACGTTGTCGATGAGGAAATCACTTTCCGCCACGATGGAATGCGCCGATCGGTTCCAGTTGATTGTACCGATGTCGGTCACGCTTGCCGCCACGGTAAAGAACGAGAGGTACGTCGTGCTGACACCCAGGTCCAGCCCGAATCCGGTACCGACGGGCCGGGGAAACAGGTCGAATGCGAACGGGTTGATGGCGCGATTGAAAAATTCCGTCCCCGCGTAGTTCGCCCGCATATCTGATCTGCCGGTGATGGAATATGTATCAGCATTCGTGGTAAAAGTACTTTGGAATCGCTCGGTACCGAAGTACGCGAATCCCTGAACCAGTTTGGCCGTGGCGCCGAATTGCACGGAAAGAACCCTGCGAACGGGCGTGATGTTCACGGCGTACGACAGGCCGTATTCACGCGTCCAGGATGATGCGAACTGGGTTTCCGAAAAATCGAACGTTTTGCCCGGGGGATTACCGTTTAATAAGAAGTCCGCATAGTCCTTCGACAGTGTGAAATTAGCGGCGACCCTGTCGCCGAGGTAAAATCCGAAGGCGCCGACGGGTGAATTGACGTTGACGGCGAGGAGCTTGAAACCGACGTCCAACATAATGCGTCCGGTGTTTCCTCCGAATTGGTCGAGTAGGAACGACTTATCCTGGTCGGTCAGGTAGTATTGCTGGAGGTTACCGCTGCCATCGTTGATACCGGTAAAGTATTTTTGATATGTCCCGAAATCGAGAAAGTCCGTTCCGCCCACGAGGCCGATGGGGAATATGCCGATGGATACCAGCGATCCGGATGGCGCCGCAAGGTTGGCGGGATTGACGCCGAACGCATCCACACCGGTTACGAGGCTGGACCCGCTATTTGCCATGCCCACGCTGCGCGCGCTTCGCGACAGCGGTTGCGCGTGTGCGGCGACGAGACCGACGATTACGAACGCCGCAAGGAATGGGGTTATATATCGCATGGGTTATCTCACGCTATTTTGACACAATTGCCGTGTTTACTCGAACCGTCAGGAAGGTCCGTACCTTGATGTAATCGTTGGTGCGAAACTGCACCATACCGTTGCCCGGGGTGCGTACCTTGAGGAGGAGGCGAATGAATTCGCCGCTGTCCGCGAGGCGCTGGAACTCCTCGCGGGTCAACTCGATTTCCTGGACGGCGGTGGAAGCCGATACAACTTGCCCGTTTGCATCGACAGCACCGGACGGAATATGCAGAGTACTTCCGTTGCCGGAATTCGGAATCACGATCGGATGAAATGTCCTGTCGAGAATGCTGGTTTCCAGTTCAACCCCGGCGGGGAAATGGTTCTCGAATTCGAAATGAATGAAGCCGCGTACCACGTGGCGGAGTTTTTCACGGCTGTTTTTGTCAAACGCCAGGGCCGCCGTGTCGGCGAAAGCTCCATCCTTGATGCTCAATTGTAGAGGAATCTCCAGGGTGAGATCGCCCGCCAACTCGTCGGTATCGTTGATCGTACCCGTCGCGCCCTCCGGGTTGATCCGGACGGAACCTTCGAACGTAAGGCGGTTGGGAAATGCGCTGCTGAAGGTATTGAGAAAATCGGTCACTTCCCGCGTGTTGAAAGCAATGGTCGAAGACCTGTCACCGGGAAGATAGGTCCGTGGAATGGAAATCGAGGCGCTTCGGCTGGCCTGGATGTTGTCCGCGCGCACGAATCCGGATTCGATAAGGACGGGTACCGCCGTGCCGTTCATCATGTCCACCCACATGCGGGCTTCCTTGAAATTCAGCGCTCCCTTGAACTTTTCATTCAACTGGAAATCGACGTTCTGCGTGTGCTTGATAGACAGGGAGCGCGCGTCGAATCGTCCGGTCAAGGATTTCAAGGCGACGTTTTTGATCGTAGCGATAACGGAGATGCTGTCGGTGCTCCGCAGCGTAACCAGGCGCTGGGAAGCGTCTTCCGTCTTTGCAGAGAGCGTGTATTGTAATTCACTGCCGTTTAATGGTTCGAGGACGAGTCCGGCCAGGGGGACGGAGATGCGTTGCTTCGAGCGTGGTGGGAGCGTAATTACTTTCGAAACCGGTTTGCCGTTTTCCGACAAACCATTGATGAGCAAAGCGGCCGTGGCGCCGATCGGGATGTGGTTCGTCACCTGCAGTTCAATCACACCCGACTTGATGACTGCTCGTTGAACGGTCAAACCACTGGATTCGCTGATGTTGATATTTTCCTGGAGTTTCACGTTTTGGCTTGGAAGCGATGCGATAGCCTCGCTGATTTTCGTGCCGGTAATGGAAGCGTTCACATTGAGCGAAGACGTCCGTTTGATGTTCACGGGCAGGTTGTTTGATCCGGGAGTTGCGATTCTGAACCCGAGTTTCATTCCTTTCGTCAGTGTGACCCCCTCCAGATAAATTGGAGGCAATGTCCTTGTGCCGCCTGGAGCGATAATCCCGGTCACGGTCGTGCTCGCGATTTCCCGACCGTCGAGTGTTGTCAGGACGAACGGAGCGGGAAACGTGATGGGTATCGGAAAATTGTTTTTCAAGCCGATGAGGATTTTCCCGTCCTCGAAGGATATTTGTTCGAAATATTGCGATGCGTCGACGATGATTCCGGTTGTCTGTGTATTTTCAAGCGGAGGAACGACGTAAACACCCTCAACGAGTGAGGGAAAGAGCGTAGCAAGGCTGAGGTCTTTTTCCACCAGAGAAGGGATGTCATACGCCAGCAAGCCCAGTGTTTGTGAAAATCCAAAGGTCGAGTTGGGGAGCACGAGGCTGTCGCCGATTGTGAACCGCGTTATCGGAAACGTCTGGCGGAATACAACGAGACCGTCTTCCGAACTGAACGCACTGTCGTTGTCCAGCAGGTCCTGGAGCGTGTACGTGGACGTTGTAAGAGGCAGATTAAGATCAACGTCCCAGGTCGGCGGGACCGGGTTCATCGGCTCCGAGCATCCCGCGACGATGATCGCTACCAGGACAAACCCGATGATAGTGGTGGTTTTATGTATAGACGTCATGTATTTCCCTTCCCATAGTGACCGACATTGCGCCTCGCGCACACGGAAACATGATCAATCAAAGTGCCAGATCCGTATTTTTTTGAAAAAATGTCGTAATTATGAAATAAGTGCTTGAAATGTATAGATTTAATGGAACGGTGTGTTTGAAATAATTATAAAAAACAGCACGTAATATTTGCAGTAATTGCATATATTGAAATAATTGCAACGTCAGGGCAGTGTGTATTCACGATGGTGATAACGGTGGCCGGGAGCAATGTTGTTGTGGACCCGGTTATGAAAGCCGTATTGGTAGCTAATAAACCGGGAAGGATTGTATAGAATCAAATGGAGTTCTATATTTTACCCCTGTGAGGAGCAAGGATAGAACGTTTGTTTGGATATCAGGAATCGTACTTGTGGTTGGGGCGGTGGTATTGTGTTCGATCAATCCGTCGTACCGGTATCTTCCACCCCTGGTATGGTTTGGTGAACTTGGGTATGCCGTCATGTGGGCGCTGGCCCACGTTTTCCTGTACGCGCTCCTATCGTACTGTGCGTTTCGGTGGCTGGAAACATACGTAAAGGAACCCTACGCGTTTTCGGTCGTCGTGGGTACCTCTCTTGCCATCCTGGCGATCTCGTTCATCGTCGAAGTTATTCAAAGCCTTGCCCGTAGCCGCTACCTTACCCTTGAATCTCTTCCCATCGATTTCATGGGTGTGACCGTGGGGTACATCGCGTTTTATTTTCAACGTCTCCAGTATGAACGGAGGAAACTATACATCGAATCGCTTATGTGGGAGGAAGAAGAAGAACCGTTTTCTCCGGAAGACGAGTTGCGAGCGATCCGCGCGAAGGAGCCCGGGGTGAAACCCGCCAAACCCGCCGGGGATTAATCTCGGTTCGAAATGATTTTCACGAAAAAAGCGGGAGGACGAACTGCTCGCTGCATGTGCGTGTTGAAAAACGCGTGCACCGTGTAGCCTATCGTGAGAAGATTACCGTCATTGTCCGTCACGCGGTAATTGATTTTCAGTGTAGCGGCAGGGAGTTCGTCGATTCGGGATTCGACAGTCAATAGCTGGTCGTACATCGCCGGCTGTTTGAATTCAGCGTGCGACGCAATGAGCGGAAGCGTGAATCCCGCCTTTTCCATCTCGTCGTAAGACGTGCCGCACGCACGGAGCATCTCCGTTCTGGCAATTTCAAAGTACTCGTAATACTTCGAGTTGTGAACGATGCGCATGGGATCGGTCTCGGAATAGCGCACGCGGATTGTGGTACGATGCACGAGGACGCTCACGGTTACTCCTCGAAATAGCCAATAGAGGAGAATTTCTTGATGCGGTCTTTGACGCGCTTGTCGGGTGTGGATTTGAGCAGGTCTTCCAACTCTTCCCGGAGCGTATTCTTGAGCATGTATGCGGCTTCCGCCGGGTTGCGATGCGCCCCTCCGCGCGGCTCCTCGATGATCCTGTCGATCACGCCGAGTTCGAGCAGGTCGTTTCCGGTCAGCTTGAGCGACTCCGCCGCCTGTTCCTTGTATTCCCAGCTTCGCCAGAGGATGCTTGAACACGATTCAGGGGCAATGACGGAATACCAGGTGTTTTCCATCATGAGGATGCGGTCGCCGATACCGATACCAAGGGCTCCTCCTGACGCGCCTTCGCCAATGATGGCGACGATGATGGGAACCCGCAGTCGGCACATCTCGAACAGGTTCCGTGCGATCGATTCCGCTTGTCCCCGCTCCTCGGCTCCGATGCCGGGATAGGCGCCCGGCGTATCGATCAAGGTTATCACCGGCTTGTCGAATTTCTCCGCCATTTTCATCAGCCGCAGCGCCTTGCGGTAGCCTTCAGGGTTGGCCATGCCGAAATTCCGGTAGAGGTTGGATTTCGTGTCCCTTCCTTTCTGGTGGCCGATGAACATGACTGTTTTGTCATCAAGCCGCCCGAACCCGCCTACAATGGCGTGGTCGTCCCCGAAGTGTCGATCGCCATGCAGCTCGATGAAATCCGTTCCCATCATTTCCAGGTAGTCCATGGTCAGGGGACGGTCGGGGTGGCGAGCGAGCTGCACGCGCTGCCAGCGGGACAGGCTGGAAAAAATCGATTTTCGCAAATCATTCACCCGGCGTTCGAGGGCTTCGATTTCAGTCGAGATGTCGAGGTCGCTGGACATCGAGCGCATTTCTTCGATCTTATTTTCCAGCTCGATGATGGGTTTTTCAAATTCGAGTATTGTCTTCGCCATTGTTTCGTTTTGGTTCCTTGTATGCAGGTTGCGTTCTCAGAAAGGAAATGATGGAACGAACCAGGATTTCGAAATCGAGAAATAACGTGTGATTACGAGCGTACTGGACGTCCAGGTGTTCGCGCTCTTCCGACGAAAGCGTTGCTTCCTGGAGCTCGGCGAGGCCGGTCAACCCTGGTTTTCCGAGGTACAGGTTTTGTGCTTGTTCCGATGTCTCCGAGCGCCCCACGATGGAACGACGTCCCAGCACAACGTCAGGCAAGCCGAGGATGAACGTGCGCATGCGGCCCGGACCTGACTTCGAACGGAAAATATAGACAAAGGGAAAGACGAATAGCAAGCCGGGTATGGCGACGGCCAGGTCGAAAAGGCGTTTGCCCACCCGGTGCGAAAGACGTTCCAGGTTGTACTCGATATCCACCATCGGCAGGGTCCCCAGCTCGTCTATTCCAGCTTTGCCCACGATGTATTCCATGTTTTGAGCCACAAGGCGGTAGTGTACCGGCATTCCCCGCGTTCGGCTGATGATGGAAAGAATTTCCGCGTACCGCAAAACCCCCGGGCAAAAAATGACGTTTTGAATCCGGTTTTCATCGATGATCTTGCCGATGTTGTCGGTGCTGCCCAGGATCGGAACGCCTTCGAATGATTCTCCGATTCGCCGCATGGACGTGTCGATGATTCCTATCAGATGATAGCCGCCGGCTCGGGCCGTACGTAGTTTTTTGATAATATCCGGCGTGAGTTCGTTTATTCCGACCAGTAACGTCGGGCTTCCATTGAACGGAGAACTGCGGCCCGCGGTGGAAATGAGCTGGCGCAATAATCTCCAGCCGGGAACGCCTACAAGCGAAATCAACGCCGCGAGCAGAACAACGCCGCGGCTGAATGCAAAATCCTTGAAGAAAAAGACGATGGAAGAGATGATGATGAACGAAAACAACACGCCGATCATGGAGCGCGACACGGGATAATCGAATTTCGTGTATGTTCCCGCGAGGAACAGCACGCTGAAGCTGATAAGCACCGTTGCGATGTAGATCGTGGGATACGCGTAGGATGGGAACGAAGGGAGGCTCCCGAAGCGAATGAATTCTCCCAGTACCAGGGCGAGGCACACGATGATCATGTCCACGAGAACCGGCCATGCGCGCCGCATCGACCGCTGCCACCGGCTGAAAACGCTGCGCAAGAAAATACCGAGATTGATGAAAGCGGTTCCCTGTTTGCCCAGTTTCAGGTTTTTTTTCACGAAGAGCCGCATGGCCTCGTGGAAATGCGCGGTCGCGTCGATACTGCTCCGCTTGGTGCTCTCTCCGCCGTAATGGATGATCTTGGTTTTGGGCGTGTAGAAAACGCTCCAGCCCGCCTGGTTGATGCGGTAGCACCAATCCAGGTCTTCGCCGTACATGAAGTACGTTTCATCCAATCCGCCAACTGCCTCGTACACTTCCCGTCGCAACATCATGAACGAACCGCTGATCGCGTCCACTTCGTATGATTCATCCTCGTTGAGGTAGGTCAAATTGTAGCGAGCGAAAAAGCGCGAGCGGGGAAAGATGTTGCTGAGGCCGGACAGCTTGGTGAAGGCGACCCATGGAGTTGGGAAACTTCTTCGGCACGCGGGTTCCAGGGTTCCGTCCGGATTGATGATCTTGCAACCCGCCATTCCCACCTTCGGGTTTTCTTCGAGAAAGCGGATCATGGTCGGGATGGTGTCTTCCTGAACGAACGTGTCGGGGTTGATCAGAAGAATGTACTTTCCCCGGCACCGGCGCAGCGCGACGTTGTTTGCGCGCGCAAAGCCGATGTTTTCCCCGGTTTCGATGAGCTTGACGGAAGGAAATTCCCGGCGCACCATTTCCACGCTGCCGTCAACGGAAGCATTGTCCACGAGGAAGATTTCCGAGGGGATGTCTCCGAGGGAAGCGAAGAGGGAATGAAGAAGGTTTTCCAGGAGAACCCGGACGTTGTAGTTCACGATGATGATGGAAATCGTAACGTCCACGTCTTCCCGGGAATTGCTGGTCATGGATTAATTTTCGTCGGGTATTGTCGCGCAAGAAAAAGAGCCGGCAATGACCGGCTCCTAAAAAATACGTATTGTCTTCTGGAATTGAAAATCAGCTCGGCATGGTGATGCGAGTGATTTCGTCGATGGTGACGATCGGCAAATGGTATTGAGCGACATATTTCTTTTCCGTCGGGATGGATAGGCCGCCACCGTCGATGTTCGAAACCACGATTTCCATGCTTCCGCTGCCAGCTTCGATGACGCGGTTGAGGCCAAGGTCCAGCTCGGTGCTCTCTTTCTTTCCAAAGCGCAATTCGCCGGACACGACGCCGCTCACCGTGCTTGTTCCCCGGTTGTCGCCGGTTCCGACAACATAAAAACGCGCCGGGCCTTCGCTGCCGTCGTACGAGGTCGCCGCTCCTTCGGCAAACGCGGGAAATTGCAGGACGAGAATGGTGGCGACGTTGTTTTCTTCATCGCTGGTTCGAATGATCATGACAGCGCTCTTTGCCTTGACCAGCTTCACAACACCGTCCAGGATCGCGTCTGCCGGTTCTTCACCGACAAACACGCGCGCGTTTTCGATGATGTATCCCTGGTCCTGATCGATGACTTCGGCGTATCCCGTTTGCGTGGCTGCGCCTGCTTCCTTGTCTGTCTGCTGTTGCTTCTTTCCGCATCCGAGGACAAGCATTACGGGAATAAGCAGTACCCAGAGCCTCATAAGGATTCCTCCTTGTTTGTTGATGGTAAAAACATCCATGCTTGTATGTTGTGATTATTCGAGATGTTCCGATTTACGTGATTTGCCGGATGAAGTGTGTCCTGTTGAAAATGCCGATGATCTTTCCCGGAAACGATTCTCCATGGAACGGCGTGTTTCTCGATTTGGACCTGGATGTTGCAACGTCGAACGTCCACTGGCGGTTCATGTCGAACAGCGTGAGATTGGCCGGTTCGCCGGGCTCCAGCCGTATCTCCCTCAACCCCAGGATGCGGCGTGGATTGGTGGAAAGCTTCTCCACGGCTTCAACCAGCGTCAGCACGCCGGGGAGAACCAGCTCTCGGAGCGTCAGGCCAACGGCGGTTTCGAGGCCGATGATACCGAAAGGCGCGTACGTGTATTCCACCAGCTTCTCGTGCGGGGCGTGCGGGGCGTGGTCCGTGGCGATAGCGTCGATAGTACCGTCGCGCAGTCCTTCCTTGATTGCTTCCAGGTCGTCGCGATTGCGAAGCGGAGGCTTCATCTTCGTATTGGTGTCGAATCCCGCCGTTGCTTCATCGGTCAATGTGAAATGATGGGGCGTCGCTTCGGCGGTTACACGCACGCCGCGTTTCTTCGCTTCCCTGATGAGTTCCACGGCGCCCGCCGTGCTGACGTGGGAAACATGGTACAACCCCCCGGTGTACTCCGCCAGCAAGAGATCCCGGGCTACCATGACGGTTTCGGAAACCGATGGAATCGGTGGGAGGCCGGTGCGTGCTGAGACTGTCCCTTCGTGAACGCAGCCGTTGTTCGCAAGCGCCAGGTCTTCCGCGTGCTGGATGAGTGGTTTGTTGAACATGAGGGCGTATTCGAAGGCGATGCGCATGAGCTGTGAATTGACGACCGGGGCGCCGTCGTCGGAGAATGCCACTGCTCCTGCATCGGCGAGCTCGGCGAGAGGAGCGAGTTCTTCCCCTTCCCTCTTTCTCGTGATAGTAGCCACGGGCAACACATCCACCGCGAATCCAGATGCGCGATCGAGTATCGAGCGGATGACTTCCGCGGAGTCGATCGGGGGGTCGGTGTTTGGCATGCAGGCGACGGCGGTAAATCCCCCCGCCGCTGCCGCTGCCGTCCCCGTGGCAATGGTTTCCTTGTGTTCATATCCCGGTTCGCGAAGATGCACGTGCATATCGCAGAATCCCGGCGCCACGATCGCTTCTTTCAGGTCGAACGTCTGCACGGACGACGGGGTTGATGGGTCGCCGATCGAGCTGATCGTTCCATCCTCGATGAGAATGTTTGTGACACCATCGCGCCCCGTGACCGGGTCCACGATGTGGGCATTTTGTAATAGTACTGAGGTCATGAATCCGATTCCTTTCTCGTTCCCAGCAGGTAGAGTACGGCCATTCGCACCGCTACGCCGTTCGTCACCTGGTCCAGGATGATGGAGGCCGGACCGTCGGCCACGTCCGAACTTATTTCCACTTCGCGATTGAGCGGCCCCGGGTGCAGTACCAGGGGGGGGCGGGAATGCCGCTCCAGGCGCTCGCTTGTAACGCCGAATGTCTCGCGGTATTCGCGGAGCGAAGGAAACGCCGCCCCTGCTTTGCGTTCGAGTTGGATGCGCAGCACGTTAATGACATCGCTGAAGTCCAACGCCTCGTCAAGGTTCGTGAAAACCC
>JALUUP010000183.1 GCA_027021285.1 Bacteroidota bacterium
GTGCGTACCGTGAACCATGTCGTGATGCTCCATTCGAGTCAGCGGGCTTTCTGGGAGAAACTACGCCGAAAACAGATGCCCGGCAAGGAGGAACGAACGGAAGCAAAGCAACGAACTATCGCTGGAATTCTCACGGGGCGCCGACCGGAAACCTCAGCGTGATCGAGGCCCCGCCTTCCGGTTTGTTCGAGACTTCTATGCGACCATCCAGCAATTCCATCAATGATCGCGCAATCCACATGCCAAGGCCGGTACTGCTTTCTCCTCCGGTCGGCAGGGCCGTCAGTTTCTGAAACGGCATGAACATGCGATCCAGGTCTTCGTGCGAAAATCCGGGCCCCGAATCATCAATCGTTACCAGGAGCTCCCGGCTCCGCAGGTTGCAATTGATCGAGACCGTGCCCCCGCGGCGGCTGTACTTCACGGCGTTGCCAAGTATGTTGTCCACGATTTCCGTGACGAGGGCAATGTCCGTATTGATTACCAGGGGAGCGCCTTTGCACTGGTACTGCAACGTGATATTCTTTTCTTCAACAGCAATCTTGTACGACTCTACCAGTCCTTCCAGGACCTCCCGCATGTCGATAATCTGCTTTTCGACCTTTATTCGTCCTGATTCAATGCGCGACACCAGCAGGACCCGGCGCACGAGGTTCAGCATGCGTTCCATGCTCATCTGAAGGAATCGCCCCAAGGTCGCTCCCCCGATTTCCGTATCCAGGGGAATGCCCCGCTGAAGCAGGTCGAATCCTCTCCGCATGTTCGCCAGGGCGTTGCTCATGTCATGAGCAAAGAAGTTGATGAAAAATGAACGCGCTCGGGACAGCTCTTGCACCTCTTCCATGCTGGCCTGCAAATCTTTATTGATTTTCCGTATCTCCTCCGTGCGGCGCGCGACTTCTTTGCTCAATTCGATGTTTCGTTTCTTGATGATTCCCGTTCTCAGTTGCACGGCACCCAGGATGAGGGCCGCTATTGCCAGGATGAGAAGCGCCAGGAACCACCACGTAAGGTAAAACGGGGTTGGAACAATGAACGTAAACTCCACCGGGTCCGACCACGGGCCTCCACACAAACTGCTCCGTACGCGGCACTGGTACTTGCCCGAAGAAAGGGGAGAAGTGGTAAATCGCGGGTTGGCTGTGCTGTATGTTTTTGCCACGCCGTTACTCGTAAGCGTGAACTCGAATGTGCCTAGATCCTCGTCGCCGGTATGGTTCGTGGAACAGTAAATCGTTACCCTGCATCTGTCCTGGGAAAGCTTGAAAACCGAAGGCAGTATTGGTCTCGATGGAAGAATGTGATCGAAAAGCCGGCGACCGTCTTCGTCGATCCTGTATACGTACAGGGAGACTTTTTTCGCCTTGCGCAGAATGACATCCTCGTCGTAGCGCGTCACCCCCGATCGTGTGACGACCCATATTCTGTTCCGACTGTCCCGGAAAAGCTTTGTTACCGCCTGGTGAGCGAGGCTGGAGGTAACAACGGAGACGACGGCGGCGGGAAACCGGCGCAGCACAAACAGACCCTTCTCTCCGCCCGCCACGATATACCCGGAATTAACAAGGATTGCGTTTACGGGGCCACTGGCCTTTTCATCCAGCACGACGACAAACCCTGTATCCGCGTCTTTAAACAACCCGTGTCTGGTTGCCACGAGCAATTTGCCGTCAGTGTCAAAAGCCAGGGAATTCACCCGTTCGCGCCAATTCCTGAGATGGAGACGAGAAGGTCGTTCCACACGCATGGCTTTTTCGTTGAAATACGCCAACCCATCATCCGTCCCGATCCAGGCCCCGGAGGAATCGGGAAGCATGCAATTCACGTGGGCGTTTGGAAGACCGGGCCGGAAAATGCTCCCCGGAACCCGCCTGGAAGATGTATCGAAAAATATCAACACCTGCCCTTTATTGTCCGGCCGGAAATACCCGAGGTTTCGATTCATGGAGAAAAGGATTCCCCCTTGCCGGGTGTGAACAAATCGGAGTAACTGTGTGGGGACAACGGGCGCTTTCCCGGCAGGCAAGGAGGAAAAAACAACGGCGCCCGATCGCGGATCTTCTGACTGTGAATACCGGACCAACTGAAGCGAGGTCATGATCCATAACTGTCCTTCACAAGGATGCATGTCTTCAATAAAGGGCATCGGCAACTTCGATTCCGAATAGGAAAATGACCTCGCGCGCTTGATGCGCGAATCCGTCTCGACGCGGTACAGTTTGTTTTCAACACCCAAATACACGCGGCCACGGAATTCCGCGATGGTGTTCACGGGTTTTCGTATAGCGTATTTTCGAGTGGTTACGGACAATAAACGGGTTAATCCACAATACGTCGGGATCCAGAGGGACCCGTCGTTATCGCGCCAGAGATAATTATGAATGTAGCTGTTGGAGAGGCCGTTCGACGTATTGAGTATATCAATGATCTCTTCACCGTCCGCGCTCATCTTGAATACCCCCAGCCCCGGTTGAGTTACCCAAAGGTACCCTTCTGCAGAGACGATGGCCCCCATACGAGACAGGGGCAATTTTCGGACACCCGATCTCCCGAGTCGAAAAACACCGCCATCTGTCGAGAAAAACAAGCCCCGGGAATTTTCATGCATCCAGAAGACGCGACCCGTCCTGCCATATGCATACAGAGAAGGGACAAGAACCTCAACGTTGTATGAATCGCCGTTTTTATTCAACCGGAAAATCGAGGAAGAAGCCGCCAGGAGAGAATCCCCCGAGACTGTCAGCGCGGTGATACCGTGTCCGGGCGCTCCCTCCTTGCGCGTGAGCCTGCCGAATACATAGCCATCCTTTTCACGCCGACACCATTGTAAACCCGGATTGACCGCATCGCGGTACCGAACGTCAAACGCCCGGTAATCGTCGCTGATGGCGCTGATCCA
>JALUUP010000184.1 GCA_027021285.1 Bacteroidota bacterium
CAGGTACAGCCTGGTGCCGATGGAATCCGGAACGAAGCGCTGCCTCAACTGCACCGCGCCGCCGGCATGGGGCAGGTCCGTCACGAAAAGGATCGAGGTCGAATCGGTCGTAATCGTCCCCTTGGGAAAAGCGGTCGTTCCTGCCGGGAGGCTGGGAAGGACGTTGTTGGTGTACACTGTGTCGCCGATCCGAACGTTGGTGAAGGAGTTGACGCGGTGGTCGCGGATGAAAAGCAGGTTGGTCGAGTCGGCTGTCTGGAGGCTGAACCGGCCCGTGCCGGATTCCAGCCACACCACTAACCCTCCGCGGGCAAAGCGGAACAACTGCTGGGCCTCGACCACGGAATTAAACGAGAAAACCGCAAGCAGAAAAACCATGAATCCAAGACGGAAACAACGTCGCATCGCCGTGATCCTCCGGTTACCGGTATCGCGAAATCGTTCTGTTAAACCTGAGCGTTAATATAAGAATTCAGGGCTAATAATTCAGGGGGATGAAGTGTCGCCTGCCATGACACTGTCCGCTTCCACGACCAAGGGCATGAGATCGGCGGAGATGTCCCGCCAGGTGCGGCCGGTATCGCGTGAGACGGCCACCTTCCTCCCGCCGTAGGCCACCGCAACGCCCGCCCGGTTCACCTGCACGAACGTGTACGGACCGGGCAGCGCCATTCGCCAACCCCTTCCGTCATTGCGGAGAATACCGTACTGCTCGCTGAAGGAATCCGAGGTCAGCTCGCTGAAAAGAAAGCGCTTCGTTTCCCGCCAGAACAATCGCGGAGAGACATAACCGGCCGTGGTCACCGCGAACGCGACACCGGGCGATCCGAGTCCCGCGGCAGGCAACGACGCGCCGTACACCGTGTTCTCCGGGGGACCAAGTCCGAACCAGCGGCTGCCGTCGAAGCGGTACAGGCCCGCCCTGGTAGCCGCCATCAACTCCCCGGAAGAGGGAACGAACAGGAAATGAATCCGCCGGCCGGAGGGCCAGATCGGCTCCCACGTGAAGGCGCCGTCGCGACTGCGGTACACGAGGCTGCTGTCGTTGCGGCGGGTCAAAAGGTACAGAACGGAATCACCGCCCGCGACCTGGTAGATCGGCTCGGAGGGCACGGAGTTGATGCGGGTCCATATCCGGTTCTGAACGTGGCGCACGATGCCGTTGCGAACCTCGCACGCCATCAACTCCTGATGCACGCCGTCCCACACGATGCTCGTGACCAGCTTGGATTTCATGACCCGGTCCCAATTCGCGCCGCCGTCGCCCGAATGCTGCACGCCCGCGTTGGTGGTAACCAGGATTTCTCCCGGCATCACCTCGTTCACGGAATAGGGGTAGCCCGGCATCACGCCCACTGCTTTCCAATGGTCCCCGTCACCGGATCGCAGCCAGATGGTATGACGGACGGAATACAGTCGCTCACCGGATTTCGATACCTGCCCGGTCCAATCAAACAACGAGGCGGCGACCAGCACGCGACTGCCCTGAAAGTGCGCTCCCAGGAACCGAACGAGAGGCGGTCCCAGGTCCACTTGCGGCTCAGGCGAAGAACACCCTGCCAGCAGGGCAATAACGCCCGCCACGCATGCGAGGCGACGTAGCATTATCCTCGTGCGATGGGATGAAAGGTATGCAAATTCGCGTGGGCTCTCATGACAATGCAAAGTACTCGAAATCGGAATGGCGGGCAAGACGGGGACATGGATTCGCCTGGTTAAAGAACGGGAAAGTTGGGGACCGTGCGCGGTTCCCAACTTTTACAGAACCGTGGCCCCGCATTCTCCGCTTCGAAACCGGGTGGGAAAGGAAGAAAGGAAAACCTCCGGGCGAACCACCCCCGAGAATCCTTCACGCTTCCGTTACACCTGGAAGAGGTATCGGAATTACTGCCTCTGCTGCTGCGTGAGAATGATGGGACTTTCGCGCAAGGAAGTCTTGTAGAAATATCCGAAGTCGCCGTAAGTGTCGAGAATGATCCATGCGTAGTCGTCTTGCCAGATCTGGTCGCGGTCCCGCAGCGATGCGGGGATGGAAGCCGGATCGTCAAAATCATATACGCCACGCAGAGATTGTCGTCGTAGGTCACGAGGACGCGAATATCTACGGGATGCCATGCCGTGTCGCTTTTCAGCGGCATGGTCTGGGCCGCAAGCAGAACAGGCAGGGTCGAAGACAAAACACACAGGACGAGCGATAACAAACGGTTCATTTTTCCCCTGAAGAGCAAAGGATTATTGCTGTGATTATATTGTTACGGACATGGCTCCCATGTACGGGGAACGACGGAGAGTGTTTCGTGTCCGAATCCGTTGGCGAGGCTGGATTCCACGCAACAAAAAGCCCACGATTTTTCATCGTGGGCGGGTTTTCTGGTTCGTCGTTATAATGATCTGATTATTGAACCATCAGAAATTTTTCCGTTTTCAATATGTCACCTTCACCATCCGTCACGACCGCATAATACACGCCTGTTACCGCGCGCCCCGGGGTGAAGGGGAGCACGTGGGTCCCTCGTGATTTTAAACCAGACTCGATCTCCTTCACTACTCGTCCATCCACCGATCGAATCACGACCTTGATATACTGTTCCTGTGGCAGAGTAATCATGAGGCGGGTCTGTGCCCTTGCCGGGTTAGGAAACGCACGCAGCGATATACCGGAGGGATTCGGCGCCCGATCTTGATTTCTCTTGGCGGATGGTGAAAAGCTGTCCGAGAATTTATACATGTACGATTGACTGTCGTACATATTACAGTCGTCGTTGGTTCCGAAAACTTTGATCCTGAACCGGAGGTACACGGAATCGACGCCCTGGCAATAGTCGCCCATGTCGTAGGTCAGCATGTCGTACGAATTGCCGCCCTGGTTTGCTGTCCCGAAAACG
>JALUUP010000185.1 GCA_027021285.1 Bacteroidota bacterium
CCTGATTCGCCTTGATGTCTGTATCACACGCGCGGGAATCGCCGTGCCTCAGCCGGGGAAGGGATCGTTTACGCTCATGGAAAACGGTGTTTCAATGCTTCCTGTTGTTGATTGTCCGGATACCGCAGTTATTAATTCGTTGGCTTTGGCCCTGGACAATTCCGGTTCCATGGCGAGTTACATGTTTTCTCTACGCGCGGCGGCAATGCGCCTTGTGGACAGTCTGCCGGCCGGGGACGAAGCCGCGCTCATTGCTTTTGGACAGGGCGTTGCCGTTCTCCAGGGTTTTACCACGGACAAGAATTTACTGCGTTCCGCGCTGAACGGTATGAACGCTTCCGGAGGAACGCCATTTTACGACGCCTGCCTGCTGGCTGTTCAGATGCTGTCCTCCAGGCCGGGCAGGAAAGCAGCCGTTTTGCTCACCGATGGCATCGACAACGCAAGCAGTGTTGGCCCCGGCAATGTTATGGATGCGGCCAGGGCGTCGAACATCAAGCTCTTCACTATCGGTTTCGGGACATCTGCTCTTTCAGAATCGCAATTGCGGCGCATGGCGATGGAAACCGGAGGTAAGTATTTTCGAGTGTTGCGGGAGGAGGAGCTCGCCCAGGTATTCGACGCGATCGCCGTGGCCATCATGTCCCGGTGCTGTCAATTGACGTACCTGGCGAATTCATGCGAGGATTCCGTGCGCGCCCTGCGCCTGGAAGTGAACCTGGACGGCGAAACAGCGGCGGCGGATACCATGGTTTTTTCTCCTTACCGCCCCGATACCCTGCGTCTCGTGGTGGATGCGCCGTCCGCGGTCGGCCCTAACGGGAACGCCATCGTGTATGTCCGCCTCGAGCCTCGTGTCGACCCGGGCATGCTGTTGTCTTTTTCGTTTCGCATACGGTACAATCCCGGGCTTCTGACGGTTTTTCCCGTCGTTCCCATCACGATAGGCACCATTACGCAGAACCGCACGGTGTTCCTGTCAATGCCCCGGCCCGGAATTTTGGAATTCTCCGCCTCGTACGTCAATCCCAGTTTCGCTACCGGTAACCTGGTAGGAGTTCGGTTCAAGGGTGTGCCCGCGGATTCCAGTCGTCCGGTGGAGATTTCGTTGGAGGATGTGCAGTTTGCGGCCGGTTGCCCGAACGTGGTCTATACTGAGCCGGACACCATCGAGGTGTGCCAGTGCCGCGAAAAGGTAACGGCGTGGCTTGATTCTCTCCGCATTACGCGCGCCGCGGAGGAGATCAGCATGCCGGTGTACGTGCAATGGCCGGACAGCTCCGCCGGCCCGGCCTTGTTCATCTCGATGGTCAACTACAACCCGGACGTGTTTACTCCTGTGCGCGTCGATGTGGAAGGAACGAGCACCCAATATGCGGACGTGTCTTGGGATGTGCTCTCTCCCGGTTTATTGCGTGTTGCGACTGAACCGGCTTTTTCTCCGACATCGGCGGAGGCGTTGTACCGGGTGGTTTTTCGAGTCGAGCCCGTGAAGTCCACTGAAGAGGGTTGGTTCACGCTTCCGACCGTGAAAATGTACGCCCGGTGCTGCCCGGAAACAGGCGCTGACACTTCAGGCAGGGTCCTGGTGGAAGGAATGTGCGAGAAGATTTCCTCCCGGAGCGACGGAGGATTTGCGCTTGGTCAGAACGCGCCGAACCCCGCCAACCCTGTTACCACGATCATTTTCTCCGTAGGAGCGACACATGCGGAAGGCGCGAAGCCGGAAACAATCCCGGTGCTTCTGACCCTGTTCGATGTCGGCGGAAGAGAGATCGCGCGCATCGTCGACGCGTCGATGCAACCGGGCACGTACCGTGTTGTACTGAACGCCACTTCGCTTCCCAGCGGCACGTACTTTTACCGTCTCAGCTCCGGCGGTCGCGTCTTGAGCCGCTCAATGACCGTGGTGAAGTAGAAGGAACGAATGTAGAGAGCGCGGGACGACAAGAAACTCGATTTGAAACCGGCGCTTTTTATGGGAGGATGGAATTCAGGATTCGTTGTTTCCTGGTAGCGTGTGGGTGTCGGGTTTCAGGTATTGGGTCTTAGGATCTTGTAGAAGTGGAACAATATATCGTTTTAACATCCAAACCTTCGAACGTTCCAACGTTTTTTGAATATGCCCGGTCATAGTGGATAGATGGGTTTGTGGCTCCTTGATTTGTCGGTACCTCGGCAATTCGGCTATTCATTCATCATCATACTGCTATCCTCCACGGCCAAAAAAATCCAGTTCGGCAATCCCGCTGCCTGTTTTCTCTAGATCAATTTTCGCATATTCAGGGCAGGTGAAAAACGCTCTGCCAATGGATCGCGTTGGCGGATCAATACAAAACGCATGGAATCAGGAAATGTCTTTATTGCTGTATAACACGCTCACGCGACGGAAGGAAACGTTCGAACCGCTGGAGGAAGGGCAGGTACGGATGTACACCTGCGGCCCCACCGTGTACGATTATTTCCACATCGGGAACGCCCGTTCCTTCGTGGTGGCGGACGTGATTCGACGCTACCTGGAGTTTGCCGGCTACAACGTGACGTTCGTCATGAACATTACCGACATCGACGACAAGATCATCAACCGGGCGGCGGAGAGAGGCGTCGATGCAAGTAAAATCGCCGGGGAATTCACGGAAGCCTTCTTCCAGGACATCGAAGCGCTGGGAGTGCGTCCCGCCGACGTGTACCCGAAAGCAACGGAGACCATCGAGGATATCGTGCGCCACGTGGAGGGACTGGTGAAATCCGGGGCGGCATACGTGGTGGACGGCGACGTGTATTTCAACGTGGAAGCTTTCCCGGAATACGGCAAGCTGAGCGGCAAAAAACTGGAAGAACTGGTGGCCGGGGCTCGGGTGGAGAAGGACGAACGGAAGCGGAACCCGGCGGATTTCGCCCTCTGGAAAGCCGCAAAGCCGGGTGAGCCTTCCTGGGAATCGCCGTGGGGCTTGGGCCGACCGGGGTGGCACATCGAGTGCTCGGTCATGTCGCAGAAGTATCTCGGGGAGACCTTCGACATTCACGCCGGAGGAAACGATCTCATCTTCCCGCACCACGAGAACGAGATTGCCCAGAGCGAAGCCCTGACCGGCAAGCAGTTCGTGCGCTACTGGCTGCACTTCGGTTTCCTGCGCATCAACGAGGAAAAGATGTCCAAGTCGCTGGGTAATTTCATCACCGCGCGGGAAGCCCTGAAGAAGTGGCCTGCCTACGGCATCCGGTTTTTCTTCCTCCAGACCCACTACCGCAGCCCCCTGAACCTGCTGCCCGAAGGCATCGAAGGAGCTGTGAAAGGGGCAGCGAAGTTTCGCGCCTTTCGGGACGAGCTGGACGCGATGGGAGACGGCGCGCGGTCGTTCGACGTGAAGCCGTACCGGGAACGGTTCGTGCGGGCCATGAACGACGATTTCAACACCCCGGCCGCGCTGGGCGCCTTGTTCGATCTCATGCGTGACGTTCGTGCCGCCGCCGACGGAATCGACCGGCCTTCTATCGATACTGTTCGTGATTTCTTCGACCGTGCCGTGGACGGTGTGTTCGGCATCCTTCCTCCACCGCGGGAAGCTCTGTCCGGGGCGGATGACGCGCTTGTCGGCGATCTCGTGCGGATCCTCATCGACGTCCGCAACGAGTTGCGCAAGGAACGGAATTTCGCTCTCGCCGACCGTATCCGCGACACCTTGGCGGCCGCGGGCGTGACATTGAACGACGGCAAGGATGGAACATCCTGGTCGTATTCTCCACCCGAGTCCACAACCCGAGGGTAGCTTATGTCCAATCCCATTTTGTGGCGCAACCTGTTCCGCCAGAAGAAAGCGGAATCCCTGCTCAACGTGCTGCGCAACGTACCCATCTTCGAAGACCTCAGTCGTTTGGAGCTGAAGTCGATCGAGCGCATCCTTCACCGCCGGAGTTACCGCCGCGGCGAGTATATTTTCCGGGAGGGTGAGACCGGCCTGGGCATGTACATCGTGGAGGAAGGCGCCGTGGCCATCACCGTGGGCGAACCCGGTCATGAGAAGGAAATCAGCCTGCTGCGCAACGGGGAATTTTTCGGTGAGATGGCGCTGTTGCGGGAGGACCCGCGGTCTGCCAATGCCGTGGCCCGTGTCGATACGATCGTCCTGGGATTCTTCCAACCCGATCTCCTGCAGTTGCTGGAAACCAATCCCCGTCTCGGTGTGTCCGTGGTCATGCGCCTGGCGCGCATCATCGCCGAGCGCTTGCAGCACCTGTTACACGAAAACAAGCAATTGCAGGAACGTGTTGACGAACTGGAGCGCGACAGGTGAACGAACTCTCGCTGACAACCAAGATCCTGATCTTCATCCTTTTTCTGCTCTTGCTGGTCATTGGCTGGTACCTGCTCAACGTTGCCGGGAGCATCATCTCTATTTTCCTTGTGGCCCTAGTGATTTCCTTTCTCCTGGCTCCGTCGGTGGACACGCTGGAGAGAATCGGGGTGCCGCGCTTGTTGGGAACGACCGTAATGTTCGTTCTTTTCTTCAGCCTCGTGAGCGCCGTCTTCTATACGGTTACGCCCATTATTTACGAGGAAGCCGTCAGGGTGCAGCACAGGATCAGCGTGGGTGCACTGCGTAACGCGATCCAGCAGGTGGAGGCGTCCGTGAACGAACAACTTCGCATCCTGGGCGCCGTGGAATGGAAACTGGCTCCGTACGTTGAAAACATTGTCCGCGTCGCTTTGTCGAACATTCTAGGAGTAGCCTCGGGCGTCGTGTACTCGGTCATCTACATCTTCATGGTGGTGTTCGCCACGTTCTTCCTGTTGAAAGACGGCCGACGCATCAAGAAAAGCCTCATCAGCGCAGTGCCCAACCGTTTCTTCGAGATGACGCTTTCCATCATTCACAAGATCGAGTGGTCCCTGGGAGCGTACCTGCGGGGGATACTTCTGGATGCGTTCGTTATCGGCCTGTTGTCCACGTTCGCCATGTGGCTGATAGGAGTGCCGAATTTCATGCTGGTGGGGCTGGCGGCAGGCATGTTCAACCTTGTTCCGTACCTGGGTCCGCCGACAGGAGCCTTGCTTGCCGTCATCATCAGCGTCGTGTCGCTGGGCACGTGGGAGAAGACCATACCAATCATTCTGGCGTTCATCGCCCTGCGTCTGATCGACGATTTCCTGGTACAACCCATGACCATATCCAAGAGCGTTCGCATGCATCCGCTGGTGGTGATTTTTGCCATCCTGGCGGGGGGGCAGTTCTTCGGTATCTTCGGGATGCTGTTCGCGGTCCCGGCGGTGGGCGTCTTCAACGTCATTCTCAGTGAATTTTACCACGGTATCCAGCGATACCGTCCCATATAAATCAGCAGCGTACGCTGCACGTTACACCTTGAGAGGAAATTATTTATGCCAACCCGGAGAGAATTTCTGATAACCGGCGGCATCGGCCTGGGGGCTGTCGTCGTCGGTAAACACGCCGCAACCGCTATGCCTTCCACCCGTACGGCGCCTGTCGTGATTTCTACGTGGCCGCACGGTATTCCGGCCAACGAAGCCGCCTGGAAGGTCCTTGCCTCGGGCGGGTACGCCCTCGACGCCGTGGAAGCGGGAGTGCGCGTCCCGGAGGGCGATCCGAAGGTTATGTCCGTGGGTTACGGCGGCCTGCCCGACGAAGACGGCGTGGTCACCCTGGATTCGTGTATCATGGATGAAAAGTGGCGATGCGGCGCCGTGGCGTTCGTTCGGAATTTCAAGCACCCGGTGTCCATCGCGCGCAAGGTCATGGAGCGCACCCGGCACATCCTGCTGGTAGGCGAAGGCGCGGAGAAGTTTGCCCGCATGATGGGTTTTCGGGAAGAGAACCTGCTCACCGAAGCGGCCCGCCGCCGGTGGCTGCGCTGGAAAGCCAACCTGAGCAAAAAGGATAACCTGCTGCCCGCTGCGGAAGGCAACCATGACACGATCGGCATGGTAGCGTTGGATACGCAGTTTCGCCTGGCCGGCGCCTGCACTACCAGCGGCCTTTCGAACAAGCTCCACGGACGGGTGGGAGATTCGCCCATCATCGGGGCAGGGCTGTACGTGGACGGTGAAGTCGGCGGGGCAAGCGCCACCGGCGTGGGAGAAGCAGTAATCCGGACCGCCGGCAGCTTCCTCATCGTCGAGAAGATGCGGGAAGGGATGAGCCCGCGGGAGGCGTGCGAGGAAGCCATACGCCGCGTCATGAAAATGAATCCCGACCATCCGAATGTTGCTTTTATCGCGCTGGACAAGAACGGGAACATCGGCGCCGCCACCAATTACGACAAGTTCCAGTACGCCCTGTACCGCGACGGGAAGAATGCCCTTCACGCGGTGACACCCCTCCGCTGATCATGCCTCGCTGCTGGTGACGTCTCTGCATCGACACGGCCGCGCTGAAAGCCCAGTTCCTCCTGCTGGCCACGCCATGGCCGGGCGCATCGCCAGCTCCCTTTTGTTCGTCCTGGTTGCTTCCTACGTCGTGGCTTCGTTTTTTCCAGAACACAGGGTCTGGGGTATCCACCTTTTAGCTTTTCTGCCTCCGGAAGCGCGGTGGGTCGCTGTGGTCATGATGGTCGTTCTCATCGTCCCCGGCGTCCGGAAGCGGTTGGAGAAGATGTTCATTGCTTATTCCCGTGTGAAGCCGGGAACGAGGACGGCGATTTACGGAGGGTTTGTTTTGGCATGGGCGGCGGCGTTTTGGATCTTCCGGGTGCGCACGTTTTTTCTCGGGGACGGCGCGGTGTACCTGTCCGAGATATTCCGACTGCGGAATCATCTCCCGTTTTCGCGCGAGATGCTCTTTGCGCCGTCTTCGGCGCCGCTTACCGGCGCCCTGCACGCGGGGTTCGCGAGTCTGCTGGGCACAACCGCTCCCGACAGCATCCTCTCGGACGCGCGGTTTACGTTCTGGGTCGTCGGGGTGCTCGCGGGCGTGGTTGCCCTCTGGATCATTCGGTGGTTTACCCTCCGATGGACGGGGGACGGCGCGGAACGGTTCGCCGCGGGGTTCCTCCTGGGTCTGGCGCCGGGAGCGATCTTTTTCTTTGGCTACATCGAGTACTATGCCCCGGTGTACTGTGTACTGCTGGCATATTTCGCCGCCTGCCTCCTGGCCGCGCGCCGGGAGCTGCCTCTGTGGGTCCCTGCTCTGTTGCTGGCGCTGGCTGCGGCGTTTCATTTCATGGCCCTGGCAGGTTTGCCCGCGCTGATCGTGCTGGTCGCGGATAGAAAGAAGAAAGAAGTCGATTGCCCTCGCTCGACGGTGATGCGTGCTTTGGCCGGAGTTGCGCTGGTGCTGGCGGCGGCAGGCGCGTGGTACTTCTTGTCCGGCGTGTACCGGACGGGGAGCAGGAACATCATTTCTCTCTATCCCTTTGCCACGCCCGGAGGGTGGCAGCGGTACACGCTGCTTTCGACCGAGCATCTGGTTGACCTGGTCAATGTCTTTCTTTTGGTTGCCGGACCTGTAATTGTCGGGTTGCTGGCGCTGGCCCGCACCGTACACTGGCGGAACCGCGCGGTACTGGTCGCCGCCGTCAACGCCTTCTTCTTTTCCTGCGTTACCGTTTTCGGCTACGCCTCGTTCGGTCTCGCGCGTGACTGGGACATCAGTGCTCCCACCGGCCTGGCGTTGGCGTTTCTGCTCGTGGCGGGGACCCACTCCGCTCGTCGCCAGGCGAAAGCCAGAACTATTCTTCTCCTCGTCGGATCCTTCACTGCCGTGACCGGCCTCGTTTGGCTGGGCGTGAACATCCAGGAGGAATCGTCGGTGAACCGGGCGAGAACCATCATGAACCTGGACGCCTCGCTCATCCCCGGCGACGGCGCGTTGAACGGCTACGAGCACCTGCGCAAGTGGTATTTTCGCCACCAGCAATGGGGAGAAACCGTGTGGGCGATTGAGAAAAAAATCGAGTGCGTGGGCTATCCGTCGGATTATCGCTTGTGGATCCAGACGGTGACCGGTCATCTCTCGCGTTCCAGCTGGGAAAAGCAGTTCGGCGTCATGCTCAACCGGTTGGAAAGCCAGCTCGGCCGATTCAAGGAATGCTCCTGCGACAGCCTCTACGCCGGGTACAAGAAGGACTTCGAGGAAATAGCGGCAGAGGTTCTGCTGGAAGGATTACTGGGAGTGGGAAAAGACTTTGCGCTTCGGCACATGGCGCGGTTCGAGAACATGTTTGGCGAAATTCCTGCTTTCAACATCGTGCGGGCGGAAATCGGATGGATGGAAACGCCGAAAAAACCACCGGTGGAATTGTATCTTGAAGCCGGCCGCGCCATTCACCGGAGCCCCTTCCTTGCGGTGTACGCCGCCAAGGGACTTATCGCCTCAAACCGGTTGAACGAGGCACGGAAGGTGCTGGAACGGGCGGTGGCTGTTGATTCCTCGGCGGGATTGCCATACTTCTACCTCGCCTACATCGAGTACGTCACTACCAGGAACATCCCGCAGGTGCGCAACGACCTGCTTCGGTTCCTGCGCGACCCCAAATCTGCCATGATGCCGCAGGCGGAGAAGGCAAAGGCGATTCTGCGGCAGATTGATCAAGCCGGGCATTGACGGGTTGAATGGAACCCTTCCGGCTTTCCTCAAGGGAGTGCATGAGAGAAAACGAGCATAATATCCAGACACTGAAGCGGGGCGACCGCCTGACGCTGAACATCGAGAAGGCCGCTTTCGAAGGCAAGACGATCTCGCGGCTCGGGGATTTCGTTGTTTTTATCGAGGGCGCTGTCCCCGGCGACCTGGTCGAGGTGGAAATATTCCGCAAGCGCAAGCGATACGCGGAAGCACGTGTCGTGTCCGTCGTGACCCCGTCGCAACACCGTGTCGAACCGGCCTGCGGGCATTTCGGCGTGTGCGGGGGGTGTCGCTGGCAACACATGGATTACGAAGAGCAGCTCCGGTGGAAACGCGAGCACGTCCTGGAAAGCTTCGCCCACGTCGGCGGCCTGGGCGACGTCACGGTTCATCCCACGCTGGCGGCGGAGGACGTGTTCTTTTACCGGAACAAGATGGAGTACTCTTTCGGCGAGAAGCGCTGGCATACGACCCCCCCAAAAGAGAACGACCGGCTCGTCGAGCCCGCCTTCGCCCTCGGACTCCACGTGCCTCGGCGGTACGACAAAATCCTTCACGTGGATCGATGCTACTTGCAGTCGGAAACCAGCAACGAGGTATTGGCGTTTACGCGGGATTTTTTTCTTGCTCACGACATTCGGGCATACTCGACGAAAACCCACTCGGGAGAATTGCGGCACCTGGTGATCCGGGAAGGCAAGAACACCGGGCAACGAATGGTGTACCTGGTCACTTCACCCATGGACACGGCGATTGTCGATGAGTACGCGCGCGAAGTGGTGGCCGCGGTACCTGACATCACCACCGTCGTGCACGGTGTCACCACGCGGAAATCCATGGTGGCCCAGACAGATGAGAATCGCGTGTTGTTCGGTCCGGGAATTATCGAAGAAACACTGGGAGGATGCAGGTATGAGATCTCCCCGTCCTCGTTTTTCCAGAGCAATACCCGGCAGGCGGAAAAACTTTACGCGGTTACGCTCGACTACGCTGGCGTGGAAGCGGACACGGTTGTCTGGGATTTGTACTGCGGGATCGGAACCATTGCCTTGTTTTTCGCTCGGCACGCCGGGCGGGTCGTCGGTGTCGAGCTCAATCCCGACGCCGTGGAGGACGCGCGTCGAAACGCCGCGCGAAACGGTGTCGAGAACTGCGAGTTCGTCGCCTCCGATATTGTCGAATTCCTTGCCAGCGCCGCCGCCGTTCCCGACGTCGTGGTAATCGATCCGCCCCGCTCGGGTTTGCATCCCAAGGTTGTGAAGGGGCTGGGGACGTTGCCTGTATCGCGACTTGTGTACGTGAGCTGTAACCCCGTCACATGTGCCCGGGACGTGAAGATGCTGGGCGAGTACGGCTTCCGGGTGCAGCAGGTACAACCGGTGGACATGTTTCCTCACACCTATCACATCGAGTGTGTTGTCACATTGCGGAGAGACCAACCATGAAGGAGCCGTTCATCCTCGGCATCGCGGGAGGAACCGGGTCGGGAAAGACAACGCTGGCCAGGAATCTCCTCGCCGCCCTGCCCGCGGAAGCGGCGGAAATCGTTTCGCACGATTTTTACTACCGCGACATCCGTACGCTGCCCGATCCCGATCCGGCCCGCGTGAACTTCGATCATCCCGAGGCCCTCGATACAAGTCTCTTCATCCGCCATCTCGACGAACTGAAACGCGGGCGGGCGGTGGATGTGCCTCAATACGATTTCGCCACGCACACCCGCAAGGCCGAGACCCGGCGCGTGGTACCCCGCCCGGTCATCATCGTCGAAGGCATTTTGATTTTCGCGGACGACGAGCTTTGCAGGCGGTTCGACGCGCGTGTTTTCGTGCACGCCGACCCGGAGGTACGGTTGTTGCGGAGGATCGAGCGCGACGTGGAAAAACGGGGTCGCTCAATAGCCTCCGTCCGCGAGCAATATCTGTCCACCGTTCTCCCCATGCACCGGAAGTACGTCGCGCCATCCGTAGCGAAAGCGGACATCATTATTCCGCGTGGAGGGCACAACAAGGCGGCGGTGGAGATGCTGGTCAGCTATCTGCGTTCCGTGACAGGTATCGAGACGTAGAAAACCTCACGGAGAGGCTTTTCTGTCCTTCCCCGAAAGGGTCACTATGTGTTGACTTTGCTCAGAACTTCGCTCAGGATTGAGGTTGTTCTGAGGGTTTTTCCGCAACGATGACCCCGTACCCCATCCACTTCTTTCCCTTGTGGCGGGTGTACACGTCCACTTCGTGCTTGTATTTCAGAAGGATTTTCTTCATTTCCCCCGAAGAGTACTCCGGGCGTTTACCGGCGGCGCGCACGGCGTCGATGTGACCGGAATAAAACGCGGCCAGCGCCCGTGTTTCGTCAGCCGTCACGCGAACTTTCAGCCCGTGCCCGCTGACGATCTCGCAGGCTTCTTCCAGGGTATGGACCGGCCGTTCGACGGTTTCCCAAACGTCCTTCACGTATGTGGGGACGGGGCGCTGGAGCCAGACGGCGTCCAGGAGATACAGGAGGCCGTCGTTCTGCAGCAACGATCGAGCGAGATCAACCAGGCGGGGCAGGGGGATTCTCGCCTGGTTTCCTTCCGAAATGATGGCGGAGAAGGAATGCTCTGGTAGATCGAGAGCGTCGAGCTCCATGAAGCGATATTGCACCGATCCCTTGAGCCTCGCCTGCTGCTGGAAAAATCGCGCCGCCATCAGCGCCTCGGCGTCGTCATCCACGCCAAGAACCGAAACGGCGTATTCGGACGCGAGCGCGATGGCAGTCGTACCTTCGCGGCAACCGAGAACCAGCCATCGGGGGCCTGATTCTCCGGAGTCTGTCTTCTTGGTGCTTTCCTCTTTCGACGGAGGGAATTTCGATACGTACTTCAGAGCCAGTCGAGCGCCGCCGGGCACGGTGGGAAATTCTGTTGACATGTTCTTTCCGCTCATACGTTTTTACGTGTTTGCAAACGCCGGAGAAACAATCGAATCGTGACTGATCGATGAACAGGGATCATGCCGCGGTCATTGGCCAGGCGCTGTGACAAGCGACTCGGACAGGAAACGCCGGATGGAAGTGACACTGCCGAGCCATCCGAGGAAACCTCCGAGAAAGATCAACTCGAGGTAGAACGGAAGCACCGGCCGGAGCGCGAGGTGGAGGTCGCTGAGAATGGGTTTCAGGAAATACACGAAGATGAACTCGATGAGCGCGGAAGCAACGATGCCCCCCAGGACGCCGTGCAGGATTCCCTCGATGAGGAACGGTCTGCGAATGAACGAGCGTGTGGCCCCGACCAGCTTCATCGTTCGGATGATCTCGCGCCGGGCGTAAATAGTGAGGCGAATGGTGTTCGCCACCAGGATCACGGCACAGAGGGCGAGCACGATCCCGATGACGAGTGTAAAAGTTTTCCAGGTCGAGAGGCGATTTCCCAGCAACTCGATGTATTCCTTCCGGTACACGATACTTTCCACGCCGGAAATGCGTGAAATAGCACGGGTCAAAACGGCCACGCTGTCCGGGTTTATGTACTCCTGCTCCAGCCGGACCTTGTAGCTTGGAGGAAGGGGATTCTCCGGGAGGAGGTCGGTGAAAGATTCCCCGAATTCCTCCGCGAAGATTTTGAGCGCCCGCTCTTTGGAAACGAATTCCACCGATCCCACCCCCGGGATGCGAACAAGTGTTTGTCCGATCTGTTCGGCGGTGATGTCCCCGATGTCCTCGCGGAGAAACACTTCCATTTCGACTCCCGCCCTGATCATGTCCATGAGATTGTTGAAGCTCTGCGTGACGAGGTAGAAGATACCAAGCAGGAGCAGTGAGATGC
This sequence comes from Bacteroidota bacterium, assembly GCA_027021285.1. Lineage (GTDB taxonomy): Bacteria > Bacteroidota > Ignavibacteria > SZUA-365 > JAADGX01 > JAADGX01. The sequence goes on from JALUUP010000185.1 coordinate 12,391, forward strand.
TGACAGTAAAAATTGTGATCAAGCTGTTGGTTCTGGTGCGCCAGAACCCTGCCAGGCTTTCATTCAGAACGTAGGAAAAACTCATATTTCGTTTTCGCGCTCCATGCGATAGAAATTCCATGAAACATAGTCAAGTGGACAGGGAGAATCAAATACCATGAATGCTATCGATGGCATTTCGTATTTTACCATGGCATCGGCGGATGGGCTTGTTCCGGATCGCGGACGGCGGAACGGAGATGTATTGCAGGTTTGAATATCAAGGATGAAGTACTACTTTAACTGCATATGATTCATCGTCACTACAATGGAAAGGGAACTTGGTGATACATGCCAGACGGCGGTAGTAAGGGAATGATATGAACGAGCGGTCATGGGATCTTGATCGATTCAGCGTTTCCGTGCGGAAAGGTCTTGAGGATGTGTACGAACTCAGTGTCTTTTCCCTGAAGTTTTTCTCGTCGGTATTCAAACCGCCGT
>JALUUP010000186.1 GCA_027021285.1 Bacteroidota bacterium
GGCCCGGAGGGTTACGCAAAGCGTGCTGAAATCGGGGGCGTCCCTGGTTCCCCGCAACCGCCAGCGGAACACCGCCGTGTCGCCCGGCATCATCAGGCCGCCCTGGGGACGCTTGGTTCGGACTTCGCCGGCTTGCAAATCATACCCCGAGGGGACGTCGATCGTAAGGCGGGTGTTGGACATCGGCTGTTCGGAGAGGTTTTCCACGCGCACCGCGACCTCGAAACGCGACGGCAGCAGCGAATCGCCTTCCACGTCGAAGGAGAACGACGGAGGGCCGTCACAAGCCATGGCCAGTCGCACCGGGGCCTTTGTCACGAAGAGCTTGAGGCAGCAAACCGTGGTGTCCTTTCCCGAGGCGGCCTTTATGCAAAAGCGCACCGTGTCATCGGTCGGGCGCTCCAGCGCACGGATCATCCACCGAACGACACCGCTGTCATCCCTGGAAATCCGGACAGGCTGCACTTGCTGTTGCATGGGCGTCTGGCCGTCGATGACAAACCCCGGCGGGACGTGAATCCAGGCCAGGACGTTCCCGACGTCCAGGTCGGAATGGTTGCGGATCACGGCGGTCACGGGAAACGGGTTGGGAACATAAACGGACGCGGAGCTGTCCCAGCGCACGGCGGACGCGGTCGAGCAATCGAGCGCCAGGTGTGTCCGTGCTTTTTCCACCTTGATCACGGTACAGCACGTGGAGACCTGCGTGCTGTCTCCCCGGACGCGGATGCAAATCGTCCAGTCTCGACTGCTGTCAACCGGCGAGACCGCGAACCTGAACACGGCCGTTCCTGACTCTCCCGACGAGAGCGTGGACGGCGACACCTGCGCCAGGGCCGGCGTAAGAAGTTTCAAACCGTACGGGACATCGACAATCCCGGCGGTGATATTCTGCGCGGTCGCGGGACCGTGGTTTCGTATCGTGGCAGTTATCGCCAGCGTGTCGGGCGAATACTTTCCGGTCGCCTCGTTCCAATTGACCCGCACGGTGTCGCTGCAATACACGTTCAGGGCGGGACGGACCCTCAGGCGCACTTTGCCGGAATCCACGCGCGATACCTGGCAACTGTCAACGCTCTTGGAGAATCGCCAGACGTGGAAAGTCAAGGTCGTATCGGACGATATTTCGTCGGTGTCGTACACGAGCACCATGAGCGTGTCCGCACCGGTGAGGGGCTTTGATCCCCGGAACCGGAAGAACAACGAATCCCGGCTTCGCGACGAATCCAGGGAAAATCCCTCCGCGAAATGGCCCGCCGTTTCCACCCCACGCAACGAAACAAGCGGCGGCAGCGGCACGGCGAACGAAAGCTCGGTAACCGTGGCGCCGGGGGTTCCGGAACTGATCATGATTGGCAGCCGCGCCCGGTTTCCTCCAAAGACATCGGCCTCACCGGCCCAGATGGTGAACGAGGGCAGCGTTGAATCCGCGGGAGCGCGGTACGTCAAGGATTTCGTGACGGTCACCCCGCATGTCGTGGCGGTGACGGTCACCTTTCGCAGGCTTCCGTCGGCGCACGACGTCGTGTAGCTGGCGATGCAGTCGTTCAACCCATCGCTGATGTACGACATGACCGCGTTGTAGGCCTGGATGATCTGGTCCGGTTCATCGATGGGAAAGAACTTTCCCCCCGTTTTCTTTGCCACTTCCACCAGTCCCTGTGCTTCGGGGCCCTCGTCGCCGTACGTGATGCCGATCACGTACACGGGAACGCCCGCCTGCTGCGCGGCGCCGATGGCCTCTTCACGCGTCGCGCTCCCGCGCGTGTTGTACCCGTCGCTGAGAAGCACGACCGCCTTCCTGGGATGCAAACCGGTGGCCGCAACTTCGTTGATGGCCTTGATGAGCCCTTCCCACAAGCGCGTCCAGCCCAGCGGGTAGAGGTTGTACACGGCGGATACCAGCGCCGGCTTGTTCGACGTCATGCGCTGATCGACGGTCACCTCGTCGGCGAAGCTGATTATGGCTGCCTCATCGACTCCGCCGGGATGGCTTCCCATCAGGTCGATGAACTCCAGCGCGCCCTGTTGAATCCTGTAGATGGTCGTTCCGGCCACGCTGCCGCTGCGATCCAGGCAGAGCGCGACGGACACGGGGACGGTTTCCACCGGGCACTGCAACTGGAAGGTAAAGACCCGGTCGTTTTCACGAACGTCAAGTTGGACTGGAAGGATGGTGACGTTGGGAATGCCGTTGCAAATCGCGCGGACGTGAACGCGGATGGTTGGGTACGAGGTCGTGTCGATGCGAAGAATGCGGATTTCGTTTTTCTTCTGCTGCGAGAAGACCGCACCCTGCAGCAGGCAGAGCACGGCGACACCGAGCGCCAGGCCACGGATGAACGTCAGGATTTGTCGGCGCGCTTTCATTGCTCATCGCACCGGCCTGGATGCCGTCGTGTCCCAGGCCCGTATTCCTTCGCGGTCGAAATAGGCGTGAATCAACGGCGGTTTTTCCGGCGGTGAAGACGAAATGCTGAAGGCCCGCTGGATCTCGCGCCGGATTTCGGAAAGGTCCTCGACATCCCTGCCCGCGGTTACCTGGCACAAAGCTTCTCCCCGCTCGACCTGATCGCCGACTTTTTTCCTCAGGATCATTCCCGCCAGGGGATCGATCTCGTCGCCAGAGCTGAGTCGTCCCGCGCCCAGCCTGGAAGCGAGGATGCCAATGCGACGGCAGGCGATGCTGGAAACGAACCCGGCCCGTTCCGCGTGCACTTCGACCATCACGCGCGGCACAGGATAGGCCAGCGTCGATTCGATGACCGAAACGTCTCCCCCCTGCGCCGCCACGAGCTCCACGAGCTTTCGAAACGCCGCGCCCGAATCGATCATGTAGCGCGCGATCTCGACTCCCTCGCTGATGGACCTCGCCTT
>JALUUP010000187.1 GCA_027021285.1 Bacteroidota bacterium
TCAAGACCGGCACGTATCGTTGCCCCGGCACGCAGCAGGGATATTCGCCGTTCAGCACGTGGATGCGTGGCCTGGCCTGGATCCTGTGCGGCTACGCGGAACAGCTCGAATTCCTTCAAACACTGCCAGGCAGCGAATTCGAACCGTTGTATGAAAAAGGCCGGGTTCTTCAGCGATTCGAAGAGACAGCGCGAGCCGTGGCGGATCATTACATTACCGGCACGCCGCATGATGGAATACCGTACTGGGATACCGGCGCGCCGGGGTTGGCGGATCTCGGGGATTACCTCGATCGGCCATCGCAGCCGTTCAATGCGTTCGAACCCGTGGACAGTTCCGCGGCGGTCATTGCCGCCCAGGGGTTGATCAGGCTGGGGAGATACTTACAGCAAAAAGGGAACGAGGAGTGGGAGCAATACTACCAGGCGGGTCTGACCGTCGCCCGCCACGCGTTCGATGATCCCTATCTCTCCAGGAATCCCGGCCACCAGGGACTCGTCCTGCATTCCGTGTACCATCGACCTGCCGGATGGGACTATATTCCTGAAGGGCATCTCATCCCCTGCGGCGAATCCTCGATGTGGGGTGATTACCATGCCCTGGAACTGGGTCTGATGATTTTGCGCATCGCGCGGCGGCAGCCGTATTACACGTTCTTCATCGATCGCGAAGCAAGAGAGCACGAATGACGTTGCCTTGAGGACATGAACAAAGAAGCGACCATCCATACCATTGAAGTCGAGAAAGCCATCGCGGTGATTCGACTCCGCGAACGCGGGAAACTGTTATCCGTGGTCGAAGCCCTGGTAAAAGGCGGCATTCGTTGTGTCGAGATCACGATGACCGTCCCCGGGGCCATCGATGCAATAGCCGAACTGGGCGGGCTCGTTAAAGAAGATGTTATTCTCGGGGCCGGAACGGTGCTGGATGCGGAGACCGCGTCCCGTGCCATCGACGCGGGTGCGCGATTCATTGTCAGCCCTGTCTTCAGGCGGGAGATCGTCGAGAGATGCAATGCGCGGGGTGCCGTGGTGATCCCCGGATGCTTCACACCGACCGAGATATACACCGCGTGGAAAGCGGGCGCTGACGCTGTCAAGGTTTTCCCCGCGGGTGTGTTGGGCATTTCGTTTTTCAAGAGTGTTCGTGGACCGCTGCCGGACCTGAAACTGATTCCGACCGGCGGAGTCACGGTTGAGAATGCCGCCACGTGGATCGAAGCAGGCGCCGTGGCCGTTGCGGTCGGGACCGATCTCGTGGATAAGGCCGCTGTGGAAAACTCCAGGTACAGGATCATAACCGACCGCGCATCGCGGCTTGTTGCGAGCTTGAAAAAAGACGTATCCGGGAGTTGAATGCTAAGAAAACTCAGGAGTAAGATGTGAAGGAAATGAAAATCGTCACCTTTGGTGAACTCATGATGAGGTTGTGTCCATCCATGCACCAGCGGCTCATCCAGACCGGTAATCTGGAGGTATCGTTTGGCGGGGCTGAAGCAAACGTAGCGGTCGGACTCTCGCAGCTTGGAGACGATGCGTATTTCGTCACGGTGTTGCCGGAAGATGAACGAGGTGACGCCGCGGAGAATGAACTTCGCAGGTACGGAGTAAAAACGGATTACGTTTTTCGCTCCGAACATCGGATGGGGTTGTATTTCCTGGAAGCGGGTTATTCCCAGCGCCCTTCAAAGGTCATCTACGATCGCGCCGGTTCCGCCTTCTCCAGTTTATCATCCACCATGTTTGATTGGCGGGAAATCATGAGCGGCGCGTCATGGTTTCACGTCAGCGGGATCACGCCTGCGCTGGGCGATCACGTGGCCGATGCCGTCATGGAAGCAGTACGTCACGCGCGTCGCGAGGGTATGACGGTCAGTCTTGATCTCAACTACCGGAAGAAATTATGGTCTCGTGAAAAAGCCGGAGAGGTCCTCTCCGGGTTACTGGAGCATGTCGATGTCCTGGTATCAAACGAAGAGGATATCGAGTCCGTGTTCGGCATCAAGGCGGAAGGCGCGGATATTGAAACCGGCAAACTTGCCGCCGATGATTACCGGCAGGTCGCGGAATCGATGATGCGGAAGTTCCCCTCACTGGGGCTCGTTGCGATCACCTTGCGGGAAAGCCTTTCCGCTTCCGACAACGTCTGGTCGGCGGTTGCATGGGACGGGAAGCAATTCCACCGCAGCAGGAAATACGATATCCACGTGCTTGACCGCGTGGGCGGCGGCGATGCGTTCAGCGCGGGACTGATCTACGGACTGGTCCGGGAACAACCAGTCGAAGAAGCGTTGGAGTTTGCCGTGGCCGCATCCTGTTTGAAGCACGCGGTGCGTGGCGATTTCCCGCTGATCAGACCGGACGAGGTTCACGCCCTCCTGGCCACGGGTGGAAGCGGCAGGATTCAACGGTAACGATGATGCGGCAGAACATTGAGCGCGTTCCAACCACGATTTTTTTGACGATTCGATCGAAGAAAGTGGCAGCAATCAACCAAAGCGTATCTTTCATTCATTTCTAACACGAACAGGAACCGACCATGCCCTTGAAGGATTTACGACTTCAATCCCGGAAACGATCGCGGGAAGAGTTGCTGGAACACATGAACTCGTTTTGCCTGGAGCCGAAATTCTCCGCCGGTATCTGGTACTTCTCCCCGCCCGACAGCCGTTTCCACAAAAAGTACAGGCCCATGCTGAGCATCGAGGAGCGTCTCGATATTGCGGCGGGTCTTGCCGAATACGGACTGTCCGGCATCGAGGCGCACTATCCGAACGAAATTCATGAAGGCAATCTCGACTTGTGGAAACAGTTCAGCCGCGATACCGGGATTCGTCTGATCACGGTGATTCCACTCTTGTTTCTCGAAGAC
>JALUUP010000188.1 GCA_027021285.1 Bacteroidota bacterium
TAGCGCCCCACCCGGAGTGAAGCTTCCGTATCATAAATCCGAGCAATCGAACGGGAAAAATCAGCACCGCGTCCTGCGCGGCGATGGCCAGGCCGGCCCAGAACGAATACACCAACAGGAGGGAGATCAGGGTTCGCCCTTCCCGAAGAACCGCCAGCGTTTGCCAATCCTGGAAAAAATACGCGGTGAAGACAACCAGGGGAAACGCGTACATCACGAGAATCACGAGCGCGTATGCGCGCTTGATGCGGATGATTTTTCCGGAATACAGCACACGGACGGCGCGTCCAACCTGGAAAAGAACGAAGATCACCAAAGGTATGGACACCAGCGAAATCACCAGGAGTGATTTGAATATCCAGGGCATTGTCGTTACGCGCCTACCGGTATCTTATGTCTGCACTCGAATAAGAGATGCTTACATCCTCGAGTGACAGTTGCAATGTTATGGCGCGCACCGGAGTTCTTCGGAAAATGTCGTTTCAAGATTACTTGACGGGAAATGTCGAATCCATTCCCGTGAGCTCCACAGCGCGGATACCGCTGATTTTTCGTTTGAGGATGGCCTCGACCCCACGTTTGAGCGTCATGGTCGAGGAAGGACAGGTCTCGCAGGCGCCGGTCAGCTCGACATACACGATACCCTCGTCAACTGTTACCAGCGAAATGGAGCCACCATCCATTTCCAGATAGGGTTTAATGTCGCGTTCGATGACCTCGAGGATTCGTTCGCGGAGATTATTGTATGGATTCATATGGAAAAACAGTCCCAATTGTCATATGCAATGCTGATTAAAACCTACGTAAAACTCCTGTTTCCGTCAATAATATTCGGCGTAAGACAACAGAGACGCCTGCAATATTTGCCTGCATATAGGTTTGGTTAGCTACTTTCCAAAAACTAAGAGCCGTGACAAGCAATCATCATTGACGGGAACTTTTGGCTTTCGTATTATGATTTGATGTAACCTGTTGAAACCAGACAACGGCATATTGGCTTCGAAAAGAACATACCATGACACCTATTCGCCCGGCGAGTGGATCCAGATCCGTGGCGCCCGTGAACACAACCTGAAAAACATCGACGTGGAAATACCGCGCGATAAGCTGGTGGTCATTACCGGGCTTTCCGGCTCCGGAAAATCTTCACTCGCTTTTGATACCCTCTATGCCGAGGGACAGCGCCGCTACGTGGAATGTCTTTCCGTGTACGCCCGGCAATTTCTCGGTCCCATGGAGCGCCCGGACGTGGACAAGATCGAGGGGTTGAGTCCGGCTATCTCGATCGAGCAGAAAACCGTAAGCAGGAACCCGCGATCGACCGTGGGTACGGTGACGGAAATCTACGATTACCTGCGTCTCCTGTTCGCCCGGCTCGGAATTCAGCACTGCCACAAGTGCGATACACCCGTGCAGCGACAGACCCAGGACCAAATGGTTGATCGTATCCTTTCCCTGCCAAAGAAAAGCCGCATTGTAATCCTGGCACCGGTAGTACGGGGCCGGAAGGGACATTACCGCGAATTGTTCGAGGAAATCGCGAGAGATGGGTTTACCCGCGTCCGAGTGGACGGTGACATACGGGAAATCGAACCGGGCATGAAACTGAACCGGTACCGTATCCACAACATCGAGGTCGTCATCGACCGCCTCGTCATCGGCAAGGATATTCGGTCACGGCTGGCGGAATCCATCGAAATCGGTTTGAGAACAGGCAACGGAGTCGTCATCATCCAGACGGAGAACGAAGACCTGCTCTTCAGCCAGAAGAACGCCTGCCCGGTGGATGGAACGAGCTACGACGAACCGGCTCCCAACAATTTCTCATTCAATTCTCCCTTCGGCGCCTGTCCCGCCTGCAACGGCCTGGGGGTGCGCAAGGAATTTGACCTCGATCTTATTCTCCCCGACCGCGAACTGACCCTGCGACGCGAAGGCATCGCTCCACTCGGCAAACCAAGATCCAACTGGTGGTGGTCCCAGGTTGATGCAATCGCCCGCGCCTACGATTTCGATTACGATACGCCCATCAAGGATATCCCGGAAGAAGCCCTTGACGTCCTTCTCTATGGTTCGGGCAAGCAGAAGTACGAAATCATATACACTCATCCCAACGGGAAATCCGTTACGTATCACCAAGCAATCAGCGGCGTCTTCGAAAGTCTCCAGCATTACTACGAAACAACGACCTCCAGTGGTATCCGGGAATGGGCCGAATCGTTTATGAACACCCTTCCCTGCGAGACATGCCATGGCGGGAGGCTGCGCGAAGAAAGTCTGGCCGTACGATTCCACGAAAAGAACATCGCTGATATTGCGCGCATGTCCATTTTCGACGCACACGCCTTTTTCGAAAAGCTGGAATTGACCACCAGGGAACATCTCATCGGCGAACAAATTCTCAAGGAGATTCGCGTGCGCCTCACGTTCCTGCTCGACGTGGGCCTCGGCTACCTGACCCTTGACCGGTCGGCGCGCTCGCTGAGCGGCGGTGAAGCTCAGCGCATACGGCTCGCTACGCAGATCGGCACGCAGCTCGTCGGCGTGATGTACATCCTCGACGAACCCTCCATCGGGTTGCATCAACGAGACAACCACCGCCTCATCCAATCCCTGAAGGATTTGCGCGACCTGGGGAACACGGTCATCGTGGTCGAGCACGACCGCGACATGATCACCAGCGCCGATTACATTATCGACCTCGGACCCGGCGCCGGAGAGCACGGCGGACACATGATCAAGACCGGAACTCCGAAGCAGTTCCTTCGCAAGAATTCGCATAAAGAGAAAACCGGCGGCAAGACGACGTACACGTTGAACGGATCGTTGACCGCGGAATACATTTCAGGCAAGAGA
>JALUUP010000189.1 GCA_027021285.1 Bacteroidota bacterium
CCAGCTTGTAGAGCGCTATTTCCAGGCATACAACGCCGCTCGACTCTCGGAAGCGTGTCGTCTGTTCTCCGAAAAAATTTTGGAGGATGACGTGACGGTTGGAATGAGCCTGACAGGCGCGCTCACTCCCGCGGGTCTTGGCGCAAGTTGCGTCATCCCCCTCGTCAAAGCCGGTTTCGTGGATTGGATCGTCAGCACAGGGGCCAATCTCTACCATGACGCTCACTTTGCAATCGGCAGGACACTGCATCGCGGCACACCGCACGTCGATGATACTTCCCTCCGCCGTGCGGGTGTCATCAGAATCTACGATATTTTATTTGATTACGATGTTTTGTTGTCTACCGATGCATTTTTCCGTAAAATCCTTGTGGAGCGGGAATTTCGGAAAACCATGGGCACATCTGAATTTCATTACTTGTGTGGCAAATATCTCGCGGCGCGGGAAAAGGCTCTCGGGCTCGGAGAAGTGAGCCTGTTGGCCGCGGCATACAGGTACAAGGTTCCGGTGTACACGCCGTCTCCGGGCGACAGTTCTATCGGAATGAACGTTGCGGCTATGGCGCTCGAAGGATACTCCTGCATGCTGGACGTCTCGCAAGACGTGAACGAAACCGCGGGGATCGTGTACAACGCCAAGAAAACCGGGGGAAAAAGCGCCGTGGTCATTTTCGGCGGCGGCTCTCCCAAAAATTTCCTCCTCCAAACGGAACCGCAAATCCAGGAAATCCTTGGCCTGAAGGAAAAAGGACATGATTTCTTTCTCCAGGTTACCGACGCCCGCCCGGACACCGGCGGATTATCTGGCGCTACACCCTCGGAAGCGGTCAGTTGGGGCAAAGTCGATCCCGCCAAATTACCCGACTCGGTGGTGGTTTATACCGACGTAACCATTGCCCTGCCGATCATGACTTCGTACGTCCTCGCAAAACGTCCCAGGCGGAAGCGAAAAAACCTGTACCAGCACCGCGCGGAGTTGTACGAATCATTGCAAAACGCTTACTTTAAACGAAAAAAACACCAGCAGCATTCTTAACGTTTCCATCAACTAAACAAGGAGAAATTCATGGGCAGATTTGAAGAACTTGTAGAGCTTGTGCAATCGTTTGAAAAGGACTTCCACAAGTTTTACGAAAAGGGCAACAAGTCAGCGGGAACCCGTGTTCGTAAACATATGAACGAGTTGAAACGCAAGGCCCAGGAGATCCGCGTTGAGATTCAGACGATTAAAAAAGGTGAAGCCGGACAATCCTGACACCGATCCGGAAACGACATTGTAACGCACACGAGGAGTCGGCCCCGTCGACTCCTCTTTCGTTTTCCCGGTTGACCGGAATATCCAATTCCATTGAGCTTCGTTCCCTTTCCCATGACCAGAATGTACCAATCAACTGTACCTGGATGCGTATGAGCCTGTTATTCTATCCCTTGATCGCCATCTTTTTTGTCTTCACGACCCAATCACATGAAGCATTGCGCATTCACAAGGAAGCCATCGTCGTGGACGGGCACAACGACCTCCTGATGAGCGTCATGCAGGGCGAGAATATCGAAAAACGACGCGATTCCGGTCAATCCGACCTGGTACGCTTGCGCGAAGGAGGAGTGGACGCGCAGGTGTTTTCCATTTGGGTTCCTCCCGCCACCACACATGAACGCGGTTATTCGGGATACGCCGACGAGGAAATTGATTCGCTTGATGCAATTATCGCACGCAACCGCGACCGGGTTAAAAAAGTCACGAATATCGCGGAGTTGCGCGAGTGCCTCAGGCAGGGGAAACTTGCCTGCCTCTACGGTATGGAAGGCGGTCATCCCCTCGAGAATCGGATGGAAAATCTCTATCATTTCTTCCAACGGGGGATCCGCTACATGGGGCTGACATGGAACAACAGCACCTCCTGGGCCACAAGCGCCCGTGACGAGGCAACGGGAAAGAAAGGCGGGTTGACCTCGTTCGGTCGAAAAATCGTGCATGCCATGGACAGTCTTGGAATGCTCATCGATATCTCTCATCTCGGTCCGACGGCGGTGCGCGAGGTCCTCGCCGAAACCGGAAACCCCGTTATCGCCTCGCATTCATCCTGCGACTTTCTCGCGCATCACTACCGTAACCTTACGGATGATCAACTTCGGGCAATCGCGGGAAACGGCGGCGTGGTAATGGTCAATTTCTTCCCCCGGTTCATCGACAGCTCCGTTACCAAAGCGGAGATGCGAAAACTCAAGCGGTTTGCCAGCGAATGGAAAACCATCGCGAAAAAATTTGCCAACAATCCAGAGCGGCGGGCCAAGGAGCGCCGGAAATTTCTTGCTACCCGCTATCCACAGGTTCATGCCACGCTCCGCCGCGTCGTCGATCATATCGACCACGTCGTACTCGTCGCGGGCATCGACCACGTGGGCATCGGTTCCGATTTCGATGGTATCAGCGTGGCTCCTCTCGGTCTGGAAGACGTCACCCACCTGCCCGAGCTGACCGCCGAGCTCCTGCGACGCGGTTATTCGGAAACGAACATCAAGAAAATTCTGGGAGGAAACTTTATTCGCGTATTTTCCCGCGTTTGTGTAAATTAGAATGTTTATGTGATTTTTTCTCAAATCCAATTTTTCAGGATATTCAATGAACATACACGAATACCAGGCAAAAGAAATCTTCCGCTCGTTCGGAGTACCGACTCCTCGTGGCGGAGTTGCATTCAATCCAGCCAAAGCCAGGAAGATCGCAAAGGGACTCGGCGGGAACGTGTGGGTTGTCAAGGCCCAGATTCATGCAGGTGGAAGAGGCAAAGGTAAGATCTACGATCCGAAAACAAATGAAATTGTACTCGACAGCGGTGTGCGCATCTGC